>DATALK010000132.1:0-3467 GCA_036261085.1 Phototrophicaceae bacterium
TTACTGGCTGAGACGATGATTACGGAAAAACTCCCAGATGGCGGCGCTGGCGTAGAGATCATAACTGGTGTTTCCGGCGTCTATTTTGCGGACGCCACCCGGCCAGGTATGGCCGCCGCCCGCGACGGCGTACACCATCACGGTAGCGTCATTGGTGCAGCCTACATAATAAATCTGGCTGACAATCGTGCCATCGGTGGCGAACACATCCAGCCCTTCAAGCGCTTCGGGGCGGCTCTGGCAGCCGTTATGCAGCGCCCAATAGGCCGCTGTTTCTACCGCCGACAGGTAAATCGGCGTATTGCCTTGATAAGCCCCATCCCAGGGAATCACGGAATCGTCCGTACCTTGAATCATCAACATGGGGATGGGACGGGTAGTTTCACATTCATCGAGTAAGTAGCCGGGGAAAGTGGAAGCGACGGACGCAAACGCGGCGATTTTGCCCTGAAGTTCGCAGCCCAGGCGATAGGCCATCATACCACCCATTGAATGGCCGGTGGCATACACGCGCGACGAGTCAATTTTGAGCTTTCCTGTCAGATCATCAATCAAGGCCGAAATAAAGCCGATATCGTCTAAATCAGCCGGGACGCGCGAATCCCCTTCGCGGCCATCGTTCCAGATGCGGTAGAGGCCGTCCGGGTAGGCGACCACAAAACCTTCCATGTCGGCAAGGTCATCAAAGCCGCTGTAACTTTCGATGCCTTCACCGGTGCCGCTGGCGCCGTGCATGGCGATGATGAGCGGCAGCGGATCACCCTCGGTGGTGTAGGTTTTGGGGACATAAACGCGGTAAGTGCGTTCCAGATTGTTGTGCAGCAGACTCAGGCTGTGGGTTTGGCCGGGCGTCAGGGCGGCGTCCTGAGCGCTGACGCTGCCAACAACAAACAAACTCACTAACATCACAACCAACAAAAGATATTTTGACATCGAAATTTCCTTTGGGAAGACCGTTGCTGTTAAAATTACCTTTTCCGCTGCATTCGCGTTCAATGCGCTGCGCGATACAATACCGCAAAAGTAGCGATTGGGAAAAATCTCATGCCAACAATTGAGACGGCGCGGGGTGTGATCTGGTATGCCGATCACCGCAAAAAGGCGGCAGCCGTGCCGCCGCTGGTGCTGGTACATGGCGCGGGGGGCAGCCATCTGGATTGGCCGGGAGAACTGCGCCGCTTGCCGGAGGCTGGCGTCATCGTGCCGGATTTGCCCGGTCACGGCAAAAGTCCCGGCGCGGCGCGGCACAGTATCAACGAGTACGCGGCAGATGTGGTCGCGCTGCTGGATGCGCTGAAAATCCAGCGGGCCATCATCGCCGGACACAGCATGGGCGGAGCCATTGCGCTGACGCTGGCATTGCAGCACTCGGCGCGAGTACTGGGGCTGATTTTGATCGGCACGGGCGCCAAACTGGGCGTTCACCCTGATGTGCTGAACGTGCAGGCTGACAAAGACAAAGCGGTAGAGATGATTATGGATGGCTATTGGGGAACAGCGGCGGAATATGACGACTATCGCCGGTTGAGCCGAGACTGGCTGCTCACAGTGGATGCTGAAGTGCTGTACCGCGATTATGCCGCCTGCAACGCTTTTGATGTGCGCAGCCAGCTCGATCAGATACAGACTCCGGCCTTGATTATCGGCGCGACGGATGACCGCATGACGCCGCTCAAATACAGCGCTTATCTGCACGAACAACTGCCGAATTCCCAATTGGTGACGATTAACGGCGCGAATCACATGTTGGCGTTGCAGCAGCCGGGGGCGGTGGCCGAGGCGGTAAAAAGCTGGTTGGCGGCGCAGCGCTGGTAAACGGCATTTTTACAAATAGCGCGCATAATAGGGCGTGTGATTTTGGGTGTGGTGGACATGGAGCAAAAAGCAGTGCAGCACTTAAATACCCTCTGGCAGGCGGTGAACGCGGCGTCGCAGGTGGCGGAACTGGCGCGGCAGTCACAGACGTTTCATTTTGGCGTGACCAAGCCGGTGACCTTTTATTTACAGGCGGAAGGCGCGGAAGTGCGGATTAAACGCTGGCTGCTGCCGCAGATTGATGTTACGGTGCAGCTTCAGGCAGCATTCGGCTGGCGCATTGCCACCGACCAGGATGACGCCGGCGTCTATGTAGTGGCGAAACGGCGTCCGGTGGTGGGTGGTCTTTCCCGTGCGACGTTCAGCGTGGCAATGCCCGCCGATATTTACCTGATCCTCAAGCTGGCCGATGGCCGCGTGGTGATGGACGGTGTTTCGGGTACCCTCAGCCTGCCGCCCGCGAACCTCAAAGCTGAGATGGTAATTCGGCAGGAAAATTAAGCGCGCTTTTTGAGCGAATTTCAGGAAATAAATCCTATGTTGGTTGTACTTGGCGAAGAATTGCCCCATAAAACCTCTGTTAATGCTCAGGAAACACAGGCGATTCTGGAAGCTGCGCGACTCTTTGGGTGTCGGGTTTATACGATGCCCTCCGATTTTAGCGCGTGTGAAACTGCCGATAACGCTCTGGCCTATGTGCCTGACTTTGCCGTGCCGGTGCTGGGTATCTGGGTCGGTTATATTCCGACGATGGAACGATACACCGCCATCTATGAGGCAGCGTTTCGCAAGGGTATAAACTTGATTAATTCACCAGCGCAGCATCAGTTAGCGATGGA
Source organism: Phototrophicaceae bacterium (assembly GCA_036261085.1). GTDB lineage: Bacteria > Chloroflexota > Anaerolineae > Aggregatilineales > Phototrophicaceae > CFX2. The sequence continues at coordinate 2,655 of DATALK010000132.1, forward strand.
GTTTGACCACTTCTATCCGCTTTTCAACACTGGTTGAGGACAAGAAAAACGTGAGATGAAACCCCACCAACCCGAACCCCAACGCTACCGCTGCGCCCTGTGTGAGCGCGAGGTGCGGAGCGTCAGCAAACATCATATCGTGCCGAAGTCCGAAGGCGGGCGGAACACCGTTGATTTGTGTGCCGCCTGCCACAAAACCCTGCACAGCTTTTTCAAAAACGAAACGCTGGCGGAAAAACTCAGCACCCTGGACGCCCTGCGCGAAGACCCCGACATCGCCCGCTATCTGGCCTGGGTGCGCAAACAGCGCGACAGCCGCATTCAAGTCCGCCGCAAACGGGAGCGACGGTAAAAATCAACCAAAATCTTTGATCTTGCTCCATAGTTCAAGAACGGGAACATGGCTTAAACCGCAGAACTGAGCATCTCCGGTTTCGATGACAATCCAGTTGCCATCTGCCGTCTGCGCTAAATCCACCGCGATAAAAGGGACTTGCAGCCGTGCGGCGGTTTCCAGCGCCAGACTCAACATCAAGCGTTTATCCTGGGATGATAACGGCTCGACATCTTCAAATTCATCCCAATAGAAGCTGTAAGCAATAACCTCATTCCGATGTACAAATACCCGATATTCGCGGCTGATGGGGAACTCATCTACCGCTTGATAAACGCAGCGCAACGAAACCAATTCCCGGATAATCACCTTGCCGCGTGAGCGATGGGGATTCGCTAAAACACTCTCGGTGAGCCTTTTCAATTCATCCAGATTTTGGGCGACGACGGCTTTAAGCCCCTGCTCTTTATTGGATTTAA
>DATALK010000147.1:0-1742 GCA_036261085.1 Phototrophicaceae bacterium
AGCGTACCCTCGTCCGGGGGGTGACGGCGGGCAGTATTAAATAGGTGCGGTGACTGTTTGTGAGAGCGCAGCCAAATTAAAAATGTCAGATGTCGGGGATGGTCTGAGACCCTCCAATATCCCGTATGTTTTCTGGGGGCGGATTTAGATCGTAGGGTACGGACACGATATATCGTGTCCGTACAGAAATCCATTATCGCGCTTAAAATTCAATGGCAATCAGGGCGGTTCGTGAACCGCCCCTACGGACACATGCTCTCACCCAGATTGACTGCGTGTCAACAGATACAGTTACCCAAATCAGTTTCACGCGGTTATCGGTATTTAATTGCCAGATAACCGGCGTTATGCAACACATCAACATCAGTCCAAGAAGGAGACCCCATGAAATTCGATAATGGTTACTGGCAACTGCTGCCAGGAACCCAGGCTATTCACCCGCTGACGATTGTGGACGTGCAGGTTGAACCGGATGCGCTGACCATTACCGGTTACGATCATGTGATTCACAACCGCGCCAGCTACATCAGCGGCACCAGCATCACGGCACGGTTTACCTCTCCGATGCCGAATGTGATCCGCGTCCAGTTGACGCACTTTAAAGGCCGCCAGCCGCGTTTGCCCGCTTTTGACCTGGACTACGCCCGCACCAATCCCGATGTTGCGGTGGGCCGGGACGACAAACAAGCCTGGCTCCAGGCCGGTAATTTAAAAATCGTTGCACCGACACAGGGTAAATGGGGCTTTCAGTTCTGGCGCGACGGCCAACTGCTGACCGCCAGCGAAGACCGCGCGGTGGGGTTATTCCAGCAGAACGGCACAACCTACCTCCGCGAGCAGTTGGCGGTGCAGGCCGGTGAAGCTATTTATGGCCTGGGCGAGCACTTCGGCCCGCTGGTGAAAAATGGGCAGTCAGTGGACATCTGGAATGCGGACGGCGGCACCAGCACCGATCTGGCGTACAAAAATGTCCCCTTCTACCTGACCAGTCGCGGTTACGGCGTGTTGGTCAACCATCCCGGCAAAGTCTCCTTTGAAATTACCTCGCACTGGGTCGGGCGCACCCAGTTCAGCGTTGAGGGTCACAGCCTGGATTATTATCTGTTTGGCGGCCCAACACCGAAAGACGTGCTGGAACAATACACGGCCTTGAGCGGGCGTCCGGCGCTGCTGCCGGATTGGTCGTTTGGCCTGTGGTTGTCCACGTCTTTCCAGACGGACTACGACGAACCGACCATCCTGAAAAATATTGAACGCATGGAAGCGCTGGGTATTCCGATCAGTGTGTTCCATTTTGACTGTTACTGGATGAAGGAACTGACCTGGTGCAGTTTCCTCTGGGATGATCGTTTCTTCCCCGATCCCGCGCGGCTGCTGCGCCGCATTAAAGAGAAGGGCGTCAAAGTCTGTTTGTGGATCAATCCTTACATCGCGGAAGCCTCGCCGCTGTTTGCCGAAGGGATGGAACACGGCTATCTGCTGCAAACACCGGAAGGCGACGTTTTCCAGATTGACGACTGGCAGCCGGGGATCGGTTTTGTGGACTTCACCAATCCAGACGCGCGGGCGTGGTATGCCGGGAAACTGCGCGCGCTGGTGGACATCGGTGTGGACGCTTTCAAGACCGACTTTGGCGAACGCATTCCCACCGCCGTGAAATACTTTAACGGCGCTGATCCCGAACGGATGCACAACTACTACACCTATCTTTATAATCCACCGTCAACCCATGCAGCAGCGTT
>DATALK010000163.1:0-2984 GCA_036261085.1 Phototrophicaceae bacterium
GGCGTAAATCGCAATCAGTGCCGCAATAAAAACCACACTAATCACCAGGCTGGTGCCGCCGTACCGGGCCGTGCGTCCCGTCAGGATCGCTTTGGCCTGATCGGGCGCCATCAGCACCCAGGCGACCAGTGCCAGCGCGCCAATTCCCAGTGCGCCCCATCCGACGACGGTAAAGGTGGGCTGGGTCAGCAGCACAATGATGGCGGCGACAAAACCGACCAGCGCCAGAATGAGCATGTAATAGGGCGGAATAAACGCCTCTTGTTCATTGACATTGGGAGTCTGGTTGGTCATGGTTATGCCCTCCACCGGCGCGTTTCAACAATGCGCGTGGTGATAAACAGCGCACCGATTATCATCAACACAAAATACGCCACGTCTTCGGCGCGAATAATGCCATTCGCCAGCGTGGCATCAAAGTGTGCGGGTAAACCCAACTCGCGGATAAACTCGCTGGCCCCAGACAGCGTGGGGTTCGTCCCCAGCGAGGCCGCAAAATTGTTTGCCAGATACAGCATCAACACGGTGGCCGCGCTCAGGAAAGCCGCGACAATTTGATCTTCTGTCACTGCCGACCAAACAAGACACACGGCCAGCACCGCCCCGCCGTACAACCACGCGCCAAAGTACGCGCCAAAGGCTTGTCCGGCGTCCGGCACGCCCACCGATTTCAACACAAAATGATAACTCGTGGCGAGCAACAGCAGCACGGTGTAAAACCCCCAGGCCGCCAGAAATTTACCGACGATAAAATGAATTTCTTTCATCGGCAGGGTCATCAGCACTTCAATCGTGCCTTCGCGGGATTCTTCCGCCAGCAGGCGCATGGTCAGCAGCGGGCCAACCAGGAACATCAGGAACGTCAGCAAACCCGGCGCACCATTAATGTCCGTTGCCGTCACGCCCTGACCACCCTGCTGCATCGCGCTCATGTTGTAACTGACCACCTGCGCCAGTGTACCGTTAAACCAGATACCCAGGAACAGCAGCAGCGCAAAAGCGACGGCGTAAGCAATTGGGGAACGGAAATAGGATGCCAGTTCACGTTTAAAAACCGCAAATGTCTGTCTCATTGGGTTACCTCGCTTTCCGCTACCGCTGCGGCAGGGGTTTCCTCAACCGTCGGTTCAGGAATGCGTGTCAGTTCCAGGAAAATTTCCTCAAGATTGACGGCCAGCGGGCGCAGTTCCACCAAATCCCAACCGTTATTGACCACCGCGCGGGCGATGGCCGGACGCGGGTCAGCGTTTGCATCTGCCGGGGTCACAATGATGCCGTCCAGGCCCGCTTCCGCCTGGGCAATTTCCGGCAGCATTTGCAGTACGGGCAGCGCCATTTCTGCCGGAATATTCAACCGGGCGAACACTCGCCCGCCGCGTTCCAGCGTGCTGCGGAGTTCCACTGGCGATCCCTGCGCCACAATCTGCCCGCGATTAATAATCACCACACTATCACACACCTGTTCGGCTTCTGACAGAATGTGGGTGCTAAACAACACCGTATGGTTTTTACCAAGTTCGCGTACCAGCTCGCGCAATTCCAGAACCTGTAGCGGGTCAAGACCGATGGTCGGCTCATCGAGAATCAGCACTTCCGGGTCGTGCAGAAGCGCCTGCGCCAACCCGACACGCTGCCGCATCCCTTTGGAAAGCGTGCGAATCCGGCTGTGGGCGCGGTGCTCCAGCGCCACTCGTTCGAGCGCTTCCAGCGCTTTGGAGCGCAGGCCCGGCACACCGCGAATTTCGCCGACATAGGTCAGGTAGCCGAGCGCCGTCATATCCCGGTATAACGGCACATTTTCCGGCAAATAACCGACACGCTGGCGTACTTCCATACTCTGCTCAAAGACATCATAACCAGCTACCACCGCCTTACCGGATGTCGGCGGCATAAAGCCGGTGAGCATTCGCATGGTGGTCGTTTTTCCGGCGCCGTTTGGCCCCAAAAAACCCGTCACCTGACCATGCTGGGCCGTGAAAGAAATACTATCCACAGCAGTAACTGAACCATATCGTTTCGTCAAATTTTGGACTTCGATCATATTTTTGTCCCTTCCCCTGTGGTGTAAATTGGAGGGTCGAGAATCCGACGTGCAAGACTAGCGCCGTTATGTAAGAGCGACATGAACGTTTGCTAAGTCTGGTTTAACCGACGCGGCATTATAGCGCAGTTGGCACATGCCATGTAGGGGCGGGTTTATTAACAGTTCTGAACAAGTTAATCAGCGGGGGAAATAGCCGAATGGGGACGTGGGGTGCGTCCCCAAAACGAACTGCCGGTTAGCTATCCGGTTATGGGCACATTCAGCAAACTTCCCGCCGCCATATACCGCGCGTTCACCCAGCCCACCACGCCGTTGACATTCAATTGCAGCCAGGTTGCGGCGGCGTTGCGCCCGACCACCGGGTAAACTTCACCCCAGCTAATGCGGGTCAGCACCACGCCGTTATAGGGATTGGGCGTTTGGCGCACGTTCAGTTGGCCGGTAATCACGGTGGCAACCGCACCGGTAGGCCGTGTGCCCGCATCGGTGATCGGCACATTCTGCACATTATAAGCGGCCACATAGCCGGCGTTCACCCAGCCCACCACGCCGTTGACATTCAATTGCAACCAACTCGTATCCGCGTTCCGTCCGACTACGGTATAAGTTTCACCCCGGCGAATCCGTACCAACACCGCGCCCGTAAACGGATTAGGAATCTGCCGCACATTCAGCGCATACGCTGTGACGGTGGCCGTTGCTCCAGCCGGTGGCGGCTGCGAACCAGAGGAATCCGTCACCGGCACATTCTGCACATTATAGGCCGCCATATAACCCGCATTCACCCAACCCACGATGCCGTTCACATTCAATTGCAGCCAACTCGTATCCGCGTTCCGTCCGACTACCGCATACGACTGGCCCTGATAAATGCGGGTCAGCACCATTAATGTCCGTTGCCGTCACGCCCTGACCACCCTGCTGCATCGCGCTCATGTTG
>DATALK010000190.1:0-1674 GCA_036261085.1 Phototrophicaceae bacterium
CTGTACTCGTTTTCCCTCTCCATTGGATGGAGAGGGAATTAAAGGGTGAGGTTCTCTGGGTTAATTTTTTCGTCTACAACCCTACATTGGTTTACGAAGGTTTGGCCGCCTTTTCTGGGGCAAAATCCCCCTAACCCTCCATATGCCCCCCAACCCTGTAAGATTGAAATTGTCCTTCGAACCAAAGGAGTCTGGCAGTGGCCCTCATTCACGTTCACAATTTAAGTAAGGTCTATCGCGTCCCCGAACGCGAACCGGGCGCGGGACTGGTGCGGAATCTGCTGCACCGGACTTACCGCGAAGTGGAAGCCGTGCGGCAGGTCAGTTTTGAGCTGGCAGCGGGCGAAATCGTGGGGTTTATTGGGCCAAACGGCGCGGGTAAAACCACGACGTTAAAGATGCTGTCCGGTCTGCTGTATCCCACCAGCGGCGAAGTCACGGTTGCCGGGGCGATCCCCTGGGAGCGCAAACCGGAATATCTGAACCGCATCAGTATGGTGATGGGCAACAAAAGCCAGTTGATGTGGGACATTCCACCGCTGGATACCTTCCGCGTCGTGGGCGAAATTTACCGCGTGCCAGCGCCCGAACTCCGCCAGCGGATGGACGAGTTGGTTGAACTGCTGGATTTAGGCGACCTGCTGACCAAGCCGGTGCGCAATCTCTCGCTGGGTGAACGGATGAAATGTGAAGTGGCGGCGGCGCTGCTGCACCGGCCCGCCGTGTTGTTCCTGGACGAACCCACGCTGGGCCTGGATGTCTCCATGCAGCGGCGGCTGCGCGGGTTCATCGCGGAGTACAACCGGCGCAGCGGCGCGACCATCATCCTGACCAGCCACTACATGGCCGACGTGGTGGAACTCTGCTCCCGGCTGATTGTCATCCACCAGGGCAAGCTGATTTACGATGGCGGCCTGCAAGGGTTAGTTGAACGTCTCGCGCCCTTCAAACTCATTCGCCTGACGGTGGACAGTGAACGGCTGAACGGCGATCTGAAACTGCCGGAAGGGGTCGAACTCACCGAACGGCAGGACGGCAATCTGACGGTACGCGCCCGCCGCACCGACGCGCCAGCGGCTACCGCGCAGCTTTTGGCAACCCTGCCGGTGATTGATCTCGCCGTCGAAGAGCCGCCGATTGAAGCCGTGATTGACCAGATTTATCAGGAAGGTGGTGTATGAACCTGAACTTAGGCGCGGGGTTAGCATTAGTGCGGCGCACCTGGCTGTCCTGGATGGCAAGCCGCAGTTTCTTCTTTCTGCTGGCGTTCGGCTGGATGATTGGGCCGCTGATTTACCTGTTTGTGTGGGCGACGGCGGCAGGCGGCGCCACGATTGGCGGCTTCACACGCGGGGAATTTGTCGCCTACTACCTGATCCTGATTAACGTCAACCAGATCACCTACTCTCAAACGAACTGGACGATTGGTGATCTCATCCGGTACGGCGGTCTCAGTCCGCTGCTGCTGTACCCCATGCCGCCGATTTATAACACTATCGCCCAGGAAATCGCTGGGAAAGTGGTGTACATGGTGTTTGTCATCCCGGTGACGGCGCTGCTGGCGCTGTTGCTGCAACCGGAACTGACGCCCACACTGGCGCAGGTTGGGCTGTTTCTGGTAGCGGTGTTCCTGGCGTGGCTGCTGCGCTTTTTCTGGGGCTACTGGCTGGCGCT
>DATALK010000213.1:0-5513 GCA_036261085.1 Phototrophicaceae bacterium
GTAAAACCTGAGACAGCCGACTTTTCGCCCGATTCAACGGTTTTACCGGGATAATCGCCCAAATACTCATAGACGTTTAGCGCCAGCACCACCTCCCACCAGTGGCGGGCGCTATCCCTCCTTTCTTGAATTGAGGAAGCCGGGAAAGATCACTCAAAACGGTTGCGCCTAAACCGAAACCCAATCTTGAATCCACTCTACCACATTTTCCGCTAGAATTTTCTTATCATTATCCGACTTCATCACCGTTTCAAACGCGGCCACATGCGGCAACCAGATTTTGGTATTCAAGTCGGAACGGTCATACACAAAACCGTTAATGACCTCGCCATAATGCTGCGCAACGGCTTCCGGCGACGCATCAAATCCGAGTTCCATCATCAGTTTAGCCGCCGGGCCTTTGATCGCTCTACCCCCAACAATTGGGGTGACAGCCACACGCGGAATATGACGCGATAAAATCAAATCCCGTACCCCCCGGCACGCTGAGAATCGGATCAATCGAAAGCCAGGGATTGGACGGCCCAATCAGAATCACGTCGGCCTGTTCCAGCGCATGACAAACATCCGGCGTCATTTTGGCGTTTTCAACCCCGGCTAATCGCAGCGATTTCACCGTTGGCTGCCAGCGGTAACGCACAAAATAGGACTGGAACGCAATTTCGCCGTGTTCAACCGTATTGACCATCGTCGCTACTGGATCATCCGTCATGGGCAGAATGGTTGGTTTCACGCGCAGCGCGGCGGCCAACCGCGCCGTAATCTGGGTCAGTGTTTGACCGTCACCGCTCCATTGGGTTCGCAGCAGATGCGTTGCCATATCCTGGTCGCCCAACCGGAACCAGGGATTATCACCATACCGCCGCAGCGATCCCATCATATGGCGGGTATCGCCGCTGACGCCCCACCCGTTGGCTTTATCCACCATCTCGGCCAGGGTATACATAATGGTGTCTATATCGGGGCAAATCCGCAGGCCATACAGCGAAAAATCATCGCCGGTATTGACGATGATCGTCAACTGCTCCGGTGGCAGGATTTGCGCCAGCCCATAGGCCAGCTTGGCTCCCCCCACGCCGCCAACCAGCGCCACATACTTTAGCGCCACAACACCACCTCCTCCAGTGGACGGCGGTCTTTTTCAGGAGTCTCCGCCGGATAACCAATGGTAAACAGCGCTTGCGCCTGCCAATCATCCGGCAAAGCCAGCACTTCACGCACAATCTCCGGGCAAAACAGCGGCGCACAAATCCAGCACGCCCCCAACCCAACTTCCTGAGCGGCCAGCAGCAAATTTTGTCCCGCCAGGGCCGCGCTCTGCACCGCCATCACATATTCACACTGGTTACGACGCTCATCGGGGTAAACGCTCATATCGGCCATGGTCAGGCACAACACCACCAGTACCGGCGCAGCCGTCAGGCGTTCGTAACGGCGCGCGGCCTGCGCCTCTATCGTCTCATCGGCCACCCCATCGGCCCGCAAATCTTCGCGCAGTCGGGCGTTCATCGCTTCTGCCAGTTTGACGTGCTGGGCGGCGTCTTCAATCACCACCAACCGCCAGGGCTGCCGGTTGTGCGCCGAAGGCGCCCAGATAGCCGCTTCTAACACTTTTTCGATCAAGGCCCGCGGCACAGGCTCAGGCCGGTAGCGCCGGATCGAACGCCGCTGGCGCAGCCTTTGCAGTACCGGGGTTAAGGCCATCACTTCCTTCATTGTCTATCCAATTTAATGAATATCATTATTATACGACCTTGCGTTTATATTTACGCTTAAGGTTTCGATCAAAACTATGTGAGGTTTTCTTCTTGACAGCGATCTCATCCCACTAAGGCTATTCCAGATAATAAAATGTTCCATTGTAGGGACGAGGCAAGCCTCGTCCGTTCGTCCAGAAACATCCATCGGAACAGTTAATTTCTTGGAACAGCCTAAGTAGACCTCCCCCTCTCCATGTTATGGAGAGGGGGTTGGGGGTGAGGTTATCTATACAAATCCTGCTCCGGCGCGCGGTGGATGTCCCGCGCCTGTCCATCCAGCGGCGGGAAATTCAAACCGCGCAGCAGCACCACCGGGCGACCTTCCGCCGCCTCACCGCTTAACAGATTCGCCGCCGCCGCCACTTCGTCAGCATACGCCTGCACACTGATATGCAGTTCCCGCCCGAACAAATCCTTCCGCCCGCGTAAATCCAGCAGCGCGGGCATCCCGGCCACCCCCACCGCCACCCCCACATTCCCTAAACGGAACGGCCTGCCGTGTGAGTCGCTGATGACAATACCCACCTCGGCGCCAGTAGCCGCCCGCAGATGTTCCCTAATCGCCCGCGCTGAAGCATCCGGGTCGAGCGGCAGTAGCAGCACCGTATCTTCGCCGCCGTTCACATTCGATTGGTCAATCCCCGCGCTGGCGCTGACAAACCCCAGCCGGTGTTCGACCACCAGAATTCCCGGCGCTTTCCGCGAAATGCGCGTACTCTCGCGCAAAATCAATTCCACAATACGCGGGTCTTTGCGAGTTTCCGCTGCCAACGTCTGGGCCGCCGCGCTCGGTTCTACCGTTGATAGCGTCACAAAACGCCCTTCGGCTTTGGACACAATCTTAGACGTAATTACCAGCGCATCCCCGGTTTGGAGGCTAATTTCCCCATATGCAAGGGCGTTGAGGATAATTTGGGCCAGATCATCTCCCGGCTGAATGACCGGAATCCCCGGCAGCGTCGTAATCGTTAACGATGGAGTTTCCGCCGTCATTCGGCGATGCCGGTAATCCGAATCCCGGCCCCTTTAATACCATAGGCTTTGTTGATATACAGCAGCACCGGCGTCAGCGCTTCGACGGCGATAGCATTTGCCAGCGGCCCCGCGTCCACGCCGCGCAGCCCGCAGGCTTCCACCAATTTCATCACTGTCGCTTTGGCTCCGGCATCATCGCCGCAAACCAGCACATCACAGTCAATCCCGTGCGCGGGATCATCCAATTCCACCGCGCTCACGTTCTGGAACGCGGCCACGACTTTCACAGCCTCGCCCAACAGCGCTTGTGCTTCCAGCGCTGCCGCTTTCCCTTCCGGCAGATGAACCGTCCGTACTTTCGGCGGTTGCAGCGGCACCGTTAAATCTACCACGACTTTTCCGCCCAGGTGTTCGCGCACACCTTCTAATGTCGCCTGATGCGCCGCATACGGCACACTTAAGACCACCACATCGGCCTGCGCAGCGGCAGCGGCATTGGCTGCGCCGCTCAAATACGCCCCGCCCAGTTGGGCGTTCATTGCCGCCGCGTGGCTTTGCGCCCGTTCCGCATCGCGGGAGCCAATAATGACACGGTAGCCCTTCAACGCCCACCGCAGCGCCAGCCCGGAGCCTTCCTTGCCCGTTCCGCCCAAAACTGCGATGGTCATAATCATCCGTTCGTCTGTCATGCTGCTTCCTTCGTGTGGTGCGCTTCCATCTTACGGGATGGGTTTAGCGCGTTTAACCCGTTCAATCTGCTCGTAAATCGCAATCGCCCCGCGCCGATCACCCATTTCTTTTAGCAAATTAGCGCGATGATGCAGCGCTTCTGTATTATCAGGTTGGATATCATTAATCCGCTCATAAACCAACAACGCCGCCCGCTTTTCACCCAACTCACGCAGAATATTCGCCCGGTGGTACAGCGGTTCAGTATTGTCCGGTTTGATCTCACAAATCCGTTCGTAAATCGGCAGGGCCGTCCGCTTTTCTCCCAATTCTCGCAGAATATTCGCCCGATGGTACAGCGGTTCAGTATTGTCCGGTTTGATCTCACAAATCCGCTCGTAAATCGGCAGCGCCGCCCGCTTTTCACCCAATTCACGCAGAATAGTTGCCCGGTGGTACAGCGCCGATGTATCCTCCGCGCACAGTGCGTTAATACGTTCATATACGGCCAATGCCTCCCGCAGGTTGCCCAACTGCCGCAGCAAACTGGCCTGCTGGTACAGGTGGCCGACATCCGGTGGGGTCGTAGTTTTGGTTGTCGGTGATGGCGGCAACTGGTATGTTGTGGGCAATGAGCGCGGTGCGAAATACAAACTCCCGCAGTAGGGGCAGGTAATAACCCCCTCCACCGCCGTTCGGACATCCAGCGCCGCGCCACAGTTGGCACATTTCAGTTCTTGCATGGCTTAACTCGGCACATTAGCCGCATATCGTTCCCACACTTTGGGCGCCAGCGCCAGTGCTTCCGCCGCGATTTCAGTCTCATCCAGCGTCAGCAGTTTACGATCCCGCATCAGAATCTCCCCGGCACAAATGGTAGTCGTCACCATCGAAGCCTCAAACCCAAACAGGATATGCCAGGGCAGATTACCTTCCGTTAGCGGCGTGTAGGGGTGATAATCCGCCAAGATGATGTCCGCCGCCGCACCTTCGGCCAGCACACCGAGCCGTGTCCCCGGAAAGAAACGCTCCGCCAACCGCGCATTATTATAGGCCGCCGCCCGGAAAATATCAGCCCCGTTGGCCTGACGTGGATCGCGGTTAGCGACCTTATGCAGCAGATAGGCCGCCTTCCAGTCTTCCCACATAGCGTTGCTGAAACCATCGTTGCCAATGCACACCTTCATGCCCTGCCGCACGAATTCATCAAACCGCATTGCCCCCACGCCGTTATTCATATTAGAACGAGGTTGGTGGCTGACCCAGGTTCCGGTCTCTTGCAAAATCCGGCGCTCATCCTCATTGATGTGAATACAGTGCGCGGCAATCGTTTGTTCGCCCCACATGCCGTACTCGTGCAGCCGTTCCACCACGCGCTTGCCGCTCTTGCGCTGACTGTCATCTTCATCCGACTCATGTTCCGCCACATGCACATGAAAGCCCACGCCATCAGGCCGCGCGTCGGCGCAGGCCCGCAGCGCTTCGTCACTCAATGTCAAACTGGCGTGCAGCCCAAATGTCCCGGCAATCAGGGGATGTTCATTGTTCTGGATAAACCGCACATTTTCGGCTACCCCGGCCCGCATCTTTTCTTCCCCATCGCGGCTGGTGACTTCGTAACACAGCACCGCCCGCAAACCCGCCCAGTCCACCACATCGGCAATCACATCCAGGCTGCCGTCAATGTAATTTGGACTGGCATGATGGTCAATCAGTGTTGTCGTGCCGTGTTTCACCGCGTCCACCAGGCACACCAGCGCGCTGGCCCGAATGCTGTCTTTGTCCAGCGCTTTATCCAGCGGCCACCACAACTTCCGCAAAATTTCAGGAAAATCTTTAGGGGCCGTACCAGGAATTGCCAACCCGCGCGCATAAGCGCCATAAAAATGCGTGTGCGCGCAGATATTCCCTGGCATTACCAACTGACCACCCGCGTCCAGCCGTTCCTCCTGTGGATACCGCGTCATCAAATCAGCGGTAGTCCCCACCGCCCGAATCAGGCCATCCTTGATATACAACGCCTGCCCGGTCAGGATGCGATTTGGTTCTTCGTTGGTAATAATCGTCCCGTTGGTGATTAACATCGCCATTATCCTTCAAATGCTTTAG
>DATALK010000238.1:0-10814 GCA_036261085.1 Phototrophicaceae bacterium
CGCGGCGGGTTATACCCCGGTTGAACGCGACACCATCTATAATGAATTGGAAGTGTTTGCTTAGGATAATGGCGTAACGTGACTGGCGGCGCAACCAATCCGCTCCTTATTCTTTTCGGTTTTGCCTTCCTGGTAGCTTGGGTGATGGGTTATTACCGCTGGGTAGATAGACCCTTGCGCCGCTGGTTGAGCGGGCGGTTGGGTGGGGAAGTTGGGCGATATCACAAATTCTGGCGCTACGACGGGCCGCTTTGGAAAGCCGGACTGCTGCTCATCATTGAATTGGCCGTGCGGTTTATCGTCGTTCTGCTGCCGCTGCTGATCTTGATCCTGCTGGATGTGGCTGTTCGTGGAAAGTAACTGGAAACACCAATGAATGATAACGGCAGTCTCCTTCTGGTTGGCGCAGCCATCTTTTTTATCGTCGGGGCGCTGTGGATGCGCATCTATTTTCGCTTCATCGAACCGGCGCTGCGGTGCGGCCTGGGGCGGCTGCTGGGCGTGACGATTTACCTGGGCGAAGAAAACATCTGGCAAATCAATGATGAATCGGTGGACAGCCTGAACCCGCGCAATGTGATTATCCGCCCGCTGCAAGTGGTGGCGCTGTTGTTCGCGGCCATGCTGCCGCTGGTGGTGACGATGGTTGTGCTGGTGGTTGTGACGCGGTAGAAACATATGTGGCAGGAACATGGTTTCTGGATATTCGTCTTATGTTTTACTTTTGGTGCGTTGTGGCATGTAATGTTCACCTTACGCATTTGGCCCTGGTTAGTGAGGTTGCTGTTTCATGCTCCCTTTAGTTATGGCTATAAGTCTAATGGAAAAAAGAAGCTGTTCCACATTGGAATTATCCAGCTAACAGAAGATGACTCGTTTCTACTGTGGAAAACAGGTTTAGCAACCGTGTTGTATTGGTCAATTAGTGTTGCAATGCTGTTGCTCTTTTTCATTTTTGTTGCCACAGATTTGGCATTTTGGTTTATAGGAACCTTCTAAACAGAGTAAAACAGCTAAAGGCTAGGAAAGTTATGTCCCTCACCATTGGTCTGATTGATTATCTCAACACCATGCCGTTCCATTATGATCTGGCGGAGCGGTTGCAAGATGTGGATGTGCAGTTTGAACGCGGCGTGCCGTCGCAGATGAACCGGGGCATCCGTTCCGGCGAAATTGACATCGCGCCGATTTCGGCCATTGAAGCGGCGCGGTACGCTGATGAAGTGGTCGTGCTGCCGGGATTGAGCATCGCCAGCCTGGGCGCAGTGCGCACGGTGCTGCTGTTTTCCTGGGCGGCGGACATGCGCGATCTGGACGGGCAGAGCATCGCCCTGACCGATCATTCGGCCACCAGCGTAGCGTTGCTGCAAGTCCTGTGCCGCGAACGGTATCACATCAAGCCGACGTTCACGACCACCAAACAGCATTTGCCGAGTATGCTGGCGGCGCATCAGGGCGCGCTGGTGATTGGCGATGACGCGCTGGTGGAAGGTTCGATCCACCGGGCGTTGAGCAAACCGGTTTTGCCATCGTTACAAGGCGGCGATCAAGGCTGGGGGCTGCCGTATATTTATGATCTCGGTGACGAATGGCTGAAGATGACCGGCCTGCCGTTCACGTTCTCGGTATGGACGGCGCGCAAAGATCGCGCCGAGGAATTGGCAGCAGCGGGCGTGTTCGACGCGCTGTACGCCTCCACTGCCGTTGGCCTGCGCGAAGAATCCCGCGATCAACTGGCGATGGCTTACGCGGGGCGGTTGGGACTGCCCGCTGGCGTTTGCCGCCGCTATCTGCGCGATTTACGCTATCACCTGACCGAAGACGATCTGGCCGGGCTGCGGCTGTTCCTGGAACTGGCGTTAGACGGTTTTAAGTGGGAACAGTTGGAATTCTGGGGACAACCCCTCACCGTATAAGGAATAGTTCGATGCTAACCGATGAACAGACTTTCCGGCAAAAACCTTTTCGCGTGCATGAACTCCTGGCCGATGTGCCGCTGCACGACATCTGGGTGTTTCATCTGCCCGGCGGCAAAGACGGCCTGACCGCCGCCGATTTTGAGATATTAGTGTTTGGCATGATGGATGAATTGCAGGAGCGCAACCCGGCAGTGAAGGGACTGTTCCAACTGCGCTTTTTCCTGGGGCGGATTTTCCACTGGGATGATGCCCAACCACAGCGCGACCAAGCGCTATCCTATGTGAATCGCTTAACCCCGGCAGACCGCGCCCGGTCACGAGTCGAACCGGGCAGCAAAAGCGAGCTGGGATGGGTCGTTTACGAGTTCGACAATGAATGGCTGACGGAATTCATTAACGACACCGTTCAGGGTTTTGCGTTTGTGGGTGTTGATCGGCAGGCCAACGAGTACACGCTGTACTTTACGATTTATGTGAAGCCGATTAGCTGGATCACGCCGTTTTATATGGCGTTGATTGATCCCTTCCGCCGCATCCTGATTTATCCGACGATGATGCGGAATGTCCACCAGCAGTGGCAGCAAAAGTATGCGTGATTGCTCGTTATCTATTTGACCCCCTCACCCCAACCCCGCTCCCCCGAATTCAGGGGAGCGGGGCTAGAAAACGCCGTCTTTAATTTTCGCCCCGAAGAGGGAGATTAGGGATGGAGATTTACGGAATAACAATTCGGTGTTAGCTGGCGCTAGACAGGGGCGCGCGAAAACGGGTACAGTTCAGCCATCGCAAAAAGTACCTGTTGCAAAAGGAGTTTTTACCATGACTGAACCCGGATTTGGCAGCCAGATCGTGACCCAGGTGGGCGTCATCGTCCATGATATTGAGCGTTCGATTGACCGCTACTGCGCGATTCTGGGCGTTACCGAACGCCCCGACGTGATTATCACGGATACCCAGGATAAGGCGCGGACGGAGTACAAAGGCCAGCCGACACCCGCGCGGGCAAAACTGGCGTTTTTCCATGTTGGTCAGGTGGACATCGAACTGATTGAACCGATTGACGGCCCCAGCACCTGGCGCGCCTTCCTGGAAGAAAAGGGTGAAGGCGTGCATCATATCGCCTTCTTTGTGAAGGATACGGACGGCGCGGTGCGGTTCCTGGGCCAGCAGAATGTGCCGGTGGAACAGGTCGGGTATTATACCGGCGGCATGTATACCTATCTCGACAGTTCGGCGGCGCTCGGTGTGCGGCTGGAACTGCTGCAAAATCTGCCGGAATAGCGCCCCCACCCCCAAACCCCCGCCCCGAATTCAGGGCGGGGGAAATCGCAGGCTGGGAGGGGGTCAAAACAGCTTTTGATTGTCCACGATACGAATACACAACAGGACAAACTGATATGGAAAAAATAGTTTATATACTTGGGGCAGGTTTCTCGGCTCCTCTGGGTTTACCGGTGATGAGCAACTTTCTGGAGAAATCAAAAGATCAATTTGCGGCCCACAGTGATAAATATGCTCACTTTAAAGATATTTTTGAACATGAACTAAACCAAGTTCATATTCCATCTAGTTATTATCAAACCAATGTTTTCAATATTGAAGACATCTTATCTATCCTTGAGTTTCGCGCCCGACTTGATGATTCCGAAAATGGGGAGCAAAGACTAGAAGGTTTTTTACGTTATCTGAAAGATGTCATAATATATTATACACCCGTAGCGGCTCTGAAAGAGAATCCCCGTAACCTACTCGCTGACGGAAGATGGAATCGTTATATACAGTTTGTGGCTGCCTTAATGAATTGTGGCTTTCAATCATCGCGTAGTCCCTTGGTATCAGGATATGAGCATCTATCTCATATCTTTGTAGACAATCAAGCTTCGAATTATCAGTATTCAGTGATTACTTTTAATTATGATTTGGTTCTAGAAAGTATCCAAAAACACTTAGAAGGACTTTTGTCTCCACGTTATTTCCATAGATCAATTGATTTAAGCGATCCTCAAAATCAAATAGCTTTTGCTAAATTACATGGCAGTATTGACAGCGAAATTGTGCCTCCAACCTGGAATAAAACTCTTAATCCCAATATTCTTTGCGATTGGAAGGTCGCCTATAAAGCGCTTTCCGAGGCTAATCAAATTCGTATTCTAGGCTATTCGCTTCCCTTTACAGATGCCTATTTTAGATTCCTCTTGCGGGCTGCCATTATAAATACGCCTAACCTGAGACAGATTGATGTCATTTGCAAGGATGACAACGGAAGCGTGAAAAAATCCTACGATGAGTTTGTAAAATACCCCAAATACCGGTTTGTGTCTGCAAAGATTGAAGATTATCTGCGAAAAAACGAATGGGATGATTCAAATGGGGTGTTGCGTTTTGATCTTGAAAAGGCACATAAAACCTTCTTAGCCGAAATAAGATGAGTAAATTGAAATCGTGACGATAAAAAACTTTATAGAAACTAGGTTTAGCAGTAAATGGAAAACAGTATTAAGGAGCAAAAAGCGATGACTGTAACCGATGCCAGCACACAAGCGCAGATTGACCAGATTCTCGCCCGCGTCCATGATGGCGGGCGTGTAACCTATGATGAAGGACTGCTGCTGTACCAGCACGCCGATTTATTAGACCTGGCCGACGCGGCCAACGCCCGCCGCCAGCAGTTGGTTCCCGGTGATCTGGTGACGTACCTGATTGATCGCAACATCAATTACACCAACGTCTGTGTCACCGACTGCCAGTTCTGCAATTTCTACGCCTTGCCGAACGATACCACCAAAGGCTACGTTAACAGCAAACACGTCCTGGGGAAAAAGATCGAAGAGGCGCTGGCGTTGGGCGCGACCCGTATTCTGATGCAGGGCGGCCATAATCCCGAACTGCCGCTGTCGTATTATCTCGAACTGGTGGAGTGGATTCACCGCACCTACCCGACGATTGAAATCAACGCTTTTTCGCCGAGCGAAATTCAGTATATGGGCCTCGTCAGCGGTTTAAGCTGGCGCGAGATTTTGAGTCGACTCCAGGCAGTGGGCTTGCACGGCTTGCCCGGCGGCGGCGGCGAAATCCTGGACGATGAAATCCGCCAGCGCGTCAGCCCGAAAAAGATCATGACGGATGACTGGTTCGGCGTGATGAAAGTGGCCCACGAACTCGGCCTGATTACCACCGCGACGATGGTGATTGGCTTCCGCGAAGAACTGCACCACCGCATGAATCACCTGCAACGCCTGCGCGACGAGCAGGACGACAGCCTCAAACGGTTTGGCAGCGGCTTCAACGCCTTCATTAGCTGGACAGTGCAGATCGAAAACACGCCGCTGGCACGCAGTCGGTTTGCCAAAGAGTACGGCGGCACGGGCGTGGAATATCTGCGCCACACGGCGATTGCCCGCATTTTCCTCGATAACCTGCCGCACATCAGCGCCAGTTGGCCGACGCAGGGCGCGAAGGTCGGGCAGATGTCGCTGCACTTCGGCTGTGATGATTTTGGCAGCACGATGATTGAAGAAAATGTGGTGTCGGCGGCGGGGGCGATTACAAAGGCCAGCCCGCTGATGCTGCCGCGCGAAATTCACCGGCAGATTCGGGAAGCCGGTTTTACCCCAGCGCAGCGCAACACCAATTACGATGTGCTGAAAGTCTTTGACACGTCCGAAGCCGATGAGGAATTAAAGACGCTCGACGCCATCAGCGCTGCCGCGTCGAGCCAGGGTAATTGGGCGGAGCTAACGCTGCTGGATTAGTCGCTTAAAGTCTTTAGTCCATAGTCGTTAGTCATTAGTCGGAAACTTGGCAGAGTATGATGTTGGGGCGGATAATTGCTAAATTATCCGCCCCGTTTAATTGTATTTAAGGAGTGCCTATGTTTTCACAAAACAGGCGATTGTTTTTATTGTTAAGCGTAGTGGGTTTGTTTGGCCTGTTTCCAATGGATTCAGTTTCGCCAATCCGTTCCCAATTCCCCTCTATAACAGACGATAAAAATATTGAAATGATTCTCATTCCATCGGGGACATTTCGGTCAGGAACAACCCTTAAAAATGCCCTGGCTTACTGTAAGTTGCTATATAAGGAAATTGATGCGGATATTTGTGATTTGCCAGCATTTAGCGAGATGTATTTAGTTGATGAGTCAAACACAATCAGCCAAATCAACGAGTTTTATATGGACAAACATGAGGTATCAGTTGCCAGCTATCTGGATTGTGTTAAGGCTTCCGTGTGCAATCTTGAGCCAGTTGAACAAGAATACTACTTAATTTTGGACGATTTAGAAATACCGGTGGATTTACCCGTTTCGGGCATTACCTACTATGATGCGGCTGTTTATTGTGCTTGGCGGGAAGCGAGATTGCCCACTGAAACTGAATGGGAATACGCTGCTGCCGGTACACAGAAATCACCCTTTTCGTGGGGAGATAAAACAATGGATATACCGGCCAATTTCTGCGATAAAAATTGTTTCAAGGCAACAGATATTCAAGCAGATGATGGTTATGCAGAATTAGCACCTATTACGGCATACGAAGATGGACAGAGTTGGGCTGGAGTCTATAACCTTTCCGGTAATGTCGCTGAATGGACATCAACAAGGCTAACTTCAGGAGAAGGGGCAGGAAGTGATATACGGATTGTGAAGGGCGGTAGTTACTTTTCAGGGATATATGAATTGGTCGTTTGGATGAGGATACCCACTAGGGCGGGTATCGCCCGATCAAATGGTTTTAGATGTGCCAAAACTGTTACACCAATACAACAACCATAGCTACCTTATTGCAAAAATCGGCAAATTCTGAAATAGCGTTTGGCTTATTGCAAAAACTGCAATAAGCGAACCTCGGCGCTGGGGTTATTCGTAATAGATGATGAAGTTCAGTGCCAGAAACGGTGGCATATTTTCGTGACTGCGGCTGTCGCCGATCTTTTCAGTTTGTCCTCGGCCCTCGATCTTAACCGATAAATTGCTCCATAACCCGCGCCGCCAACTAAGGCTGGTCAGTCGTGCATTTTCTGCATGTGAATGTTCCGGCATTTCATAGATGGACAGTTTGACACGTTCTTTTCCGCCAGAGTAGTTGAGCTTATATTTCTCCCGATCCGGCGAGGTCTCGTTCGTGCCAACGATCACGCGCCCACGCAGATCGGGAACTTTAAACATGGTTTCGTCACCGCCGTAAGTCGTGCCAATCACTCCGAACAATTGGGGATAATCGCTGACCGGATACGCGCTCCCATCACACCATAACGCACCCGGCGGCAGTGTTTTTCCCGCCCAACCCACAACTTCCCCGGCTCGACTCATCGTGTGCTGCTCCTGATTACCTGAGATAAAACCACATAGGTTCCATTGTAGCCCGTTTCAGTTTTTTCAGCGGAAGACCGAACTGCCGCGCCTGTTGATATTTTTCAGACACATTTCCGATGGGATTACAACATCGGCGGCCTATCATGATCTGTGGTAATCGAAGGTGACATTTTATGGGGAGGTGTTGCGATGTTAAACATGCTGGCCCAGAATTGGTGGTCACTGGCCTTGCGCGGTGTGCTGGCAGTGGCTTTTGGTATCCTGGTGATTCTGTTCCCCGGCGCGGCATTGGGCACGTTTGTGCTGCTGTTTGCGGCCTATGCGCTGGTGGATGGGGTGCTGGCGGTGATTGAAGCCGTGCAGCATCGCCAGCAGGAACGCTGGTGGGTGCATCTGCTGGAAGGCATTGTGGGCATTGCCGCCGGGATTCTGGCGTTTGTGTATCCCGGCATCACGGCGCTGGTGCTGCTGTATATCGTCGCTTTCTGGGCGATTATGACCGGCGTGTTTGAGCTTTGGGCCGCCATTCAACTGCGCAAGGAAATCGAAGGCGAGTTCTGGCTGGGCCTCAGCGGGGTGCTGTCGATTCTGTTCGGCGCGATGCTGATCTTCTTCCCCGGCACGGGTTTCCTGGCGGTGTTGGGCCTAGTCAGCGCCTACTCCATCGCCTTTGGCGTGATTATGATCCTCCTGGCATTCCGGCTGCGCGGCCTGAATCAGACCGGCACACGCACGCCGGTAGGGGTGTAAGGGACTTCAACAGTGTAGGGGAGGGTCTGAGACCTTCCCCTACGAAAATCTCCGCAATTTGTCTTTACGGGCAGTGTTCAATCCACGTTTCGGAATAGGCCAAAAAGGCGGTGCTGCGGTGGCGCGTGCCATCGTGAAAATGCGTAACCTGCCCCGCCGCCTGCTGACCATTAATCCACAACCGCGCTTCGCCACAGGGACAAATGACGTTGTTCACATCATACCGGATTTCAGTTTCCGGGCGCTCAAAGAGATTCGCGTAGGTACTCGGCAGGCGGTAATCCAACACTTGCCCCCATGACAGTTCCAGCGTATCGGTTTCGCTGTAACAAAAAACGCGGTAGTCGCGGCGGGGATCAACCGCCCGCACCAGCCGCGCCGGAATAGGCGTCATTTCGGCTATCCCCAATGGTTGGCAGCCGTAAAAATGCTGCACCAGCGTTTGCGACAGAAACCGTGCTAATGGGGGATTGTCGGTGTAGATGGCCTGGCGCGCCTGTTCGCCCAGACCCGTGCCTGCCGGATCAGTCCACACAATTAGTGCCTGTCCCTGGCCGTAAGCCGAATAGCTGCACTGCCAATAACTGGCAATAGCGACCATTTCTTCTGTACCCTCGCGGAACAGCCGCAGTTCAGGGTTTTCGCCACAAAAAATAACACGCGCTGTTGGTTCTGCCATTGAAGCCTCTTTTATAAGATTGCCTGTTAAAGCTCTGTTTTGGCTCTGAGTGATA
The DNA here is from genome assembly GCA_036261085.1 of Phototrophicaceae bacterium. Lineage (GTDB taxonomy): Bacteria > Chloroflexota > Anaerolineae > Aggregatilineales > Phototrophicaceae > CFX2. The sequence goes on from DATALK010000238.1 coordinate 8,718, forward strand.
ACTTAATCCGCTTCCTGCTTGAGTTCCACGCCTTCCTTGAGCATGACCAACCGCCGGTAGGTCGCCTGGATAGTGAGCGCGTCCGAGGTATGGAACGGCTCCGGCGCTTCAACGGCACAAGTCGCGGCCACGCCATAATCCACAAAGGCTTGCAGCAGTTCGCGGTAGCGGATGTCGGCCTCGTTCAGCGGCAGGTGCTCTTTTTCCCCTTTAGCCGTGTAAGCGATGCCGCTCATGTGGAAGTGCAGTTTCTTTAAACCTTCCGTGCCCAACCCGGATTTGACAACCTCCAGCGCGGCGGCAAATTCGGCATAGCTGTTAAATGTGCCGTCGCCCCGGCGGGCGTGCAGATGCGCCCAATCAATACACGGCGCGATGCCAGGAACATCATGACTGAGCTGCACGACTTCTTCCAACGTGCCAAACATGGCCGATTTGCCCATCGTTTCCGGGCGCAGCCTTACATCAACGTGTTCTTCCCGCAGGATGCCGGTAATTTCCAGCAACTTTTCTTTGGCGCGTTCGTAAACCTGTTCAGGCGGCTGCGAATGATAGCTGCCGGGGTGGAAGATGATGTCGCGCGCGCCAGCGAGATAGCCTTTGCGGGCAGCAAGCAGCAGGCGTTCGTCACTTTTTGCCATCAGTTCTGTTGTCTGACTGTTGAGGTTGATATAATAAGGGGCATGAATACTGAGCGTGACGTGGTGTTTTTCAGCGGCGGCTTTGATCTGCGCGCAGGTTTCATCGCTGACGCGCACACTCTGCACCCAGGCGATTTCCAGGTGATCGAGGCCGAGTTCGCGGATGTGGGCAATCGCTGCCGGAGTGCCGGAAACGGGCGTGGTCTGAGGTGAACCAACCGTACCAAAACGAATTGTGTCGTTGTTGTTCAAGCTAGAACATCCTATCTATTTATGCCGGATACTATAACACAGGCGGCGGTATCCGTAAAATAAATCAGGGGCGCAGCGGCCCCTGATGGAATGCAGTTCGACAGCAAAAAAGACTACTGCCCTTTGGGACGGCAGTTTTTGCAGACGTTGATGGTCACGCCGTCAATCGTCCGGGGATACAACAATTTGATACGAGTTCTTCCGCAGATGGGGCAGGTTCCCCGGCCATGTGCCGGGAGTTTCCATAAGGTTCGGCCCCGATGAGGTTTTGGCATAGTCGAGCGCTCCTTTGAGATCGGTCAAAAGCAGAATCAGATGGAGCGCACCAGGGCTATATAAAGCAAAACGGCTGCGGTGTACTCAGCGCACCCGCAGCCGGAGAAATTCTCAGGATGAAAACGGGGAATTACCAGCAGAACCCAGAGCGCACTGGACTAACCGTAGTGGTATTGCTGGTATACAACATGGTGCGCTCCTTTCAAAATCAGTCGAACTGCACCGTTAGTTTAACCGGACGCAATGGTACTGTCAAGGCTTTTGTGAGCCGTTAGGGACTGTTGTGGAATGTCAGGATACGTAGGGGCAAGGTATGCCTTGCCCCTACACAAAGCTACCAACCTAGAAATGACCAGCGAAAGGAAGACCACCATTGACCGCTAATGTTTATTCCCACCGTCGCACGCTGATGATTGTGGCCGCTGCCGTTGTGATTGTGTTTGTGTTGTGGAATGTGCCGCAGTTGGACATGCTGTTGTATCCGTTCCGCCTGTTTGTGACCTATGTCCACGAGGCCGGGCATGGACTGATGGCCCTGCTGACCGGCGGCCAGTTTTTGCGTTTTGAAATTTACTCCAACGGCGCGGGGCAGGCGCTGACCGCTGGGGGCAGCCGCGCCTTGATTTTACCGGCGGGCTACCTGGGCGCGGCGCTGTTCGGCGCGGTGCTGTTTTATCTGGTCAACCGGCTGCACTACTCACGCAGCATCGCGTTTGTCCTGGGCCTGCTGCTGATTCTGATGACCATTTTGTTCGGGCGGTTTTCGGCGACGGCCTTCTGGGTGGGTATTCTCTTTGGGGCGGTGCTGCTGGCGCTGGCGTACAAGGCCGGACGGGAAATCAACGCGGTGGTGCTGAACGTACTGGCGATCCTGACCGGTCTGAACGCGGTGCTGGATGTGTATTTCCTGGTGGGCAACAGCGGCGCG
>DATALK010000498.1:0-33330 GCA_036261085.1 Phototrophicaceae bacterium
CCACGATGTTTACACGACTCTAGGGGAATGGGTCGGCAACCTTTGGCCGGATGGTCGCATCATCCGTAAACGCAATTACGAGCGCCCGCCCCTGCTCAAAGATTGCCCCGCCAAGCCCACTAAACCGCAAAAAATGCCGGCCCGCGCGCCACTGCCCCCTATGAGTGCCGAGTTGGGCTTTGACAAAGTGGATGTGTTAGAATGGGATGAAGATGTGTTTAAGAATGTCTCCGACTTAATGCCGGATATGGACTAGTTTATGGCTGAAGCGCCCAAAACAATCGCTGACTCGCGTTGTACTTTAAGCGCATTGATGGGACCACAGGATGCCAATGGTCACGGTAATGTACATGGCGGCGTCATCATGAAAATGGCCGACGAAGCCGGGGCGCTGGCAGCCATGCGCCATGCTCGCTTGCCGGTCGTGACCGTCGCCGTTGACTCCATGACATTCATGGAACCCATTATTGTTGGTTATCTGGTTATGTGTAATGCGGAGTTGACTTACACGGGGCGCACTTCGATGGAAGTGCGGGTTGAGGTCATCGCCGAAAATCCGCTGTTGGGCCAATCCCAGGTCACAAATACCGCCTATCTAGTTTATGTTGCCCTGGATGCGAACGGCCACCCAGCTCCCGTACCGGAACTTGCCTACGAGACGCCTGAACAACTGGCCCGTGCCGAAGCCGCCCGCCACCGTCAGGCGTACCGTAAACAGCAGCGCGCCGACGAAACACGAGCGCAAATATGAGTGACCTTCTTCCCTATCTTGGGGGTGTCGAACAATCCGCGCTGCTCAAACTGCTCAATCAGGCAGGGGCGCGGGCGATTCTGGCGGAAGAGGCGGTTGACTTGGGGCTGGCCGACAACCGCCCATTTCCGTTTCTTGCCATTGTCGGCCAGCTTGAGATGCGGACGGCGTTGCTGCTGGCGGTCATTAATCCCGCGATTGGCGGGGTTTTGTTGATTGGCCCGCGCGGTACCGGCAAAACCACTGCCGTCCGCAGCCTAACGCAGATTTTGCCTGATGTTGAAGTCAGCGATTGCGAAGAAGGCGCGCGGCCCGAAGATTTACGGCCTGAAAACGCGCGGTTGCTGTATCCCGACTGTTACGACAAATATCAGTCGGGACAGTCCATTTCGCACTACGAAACGGTCAAACTGGTCGAATTGCCCTTAAACGCCCGCTTAGAAGATGTAGTCGGCGGCATCAACGAGCGGGTTGCTATCCAGCAGCAGCGCGTCAAGCTGGAACGTGGCATTTTAGCCCGTGCGGATAAAAACCTGCTCTACATTGACGAAGTTAATTTATTAGATGACGAAATCGTGGACGCCATTCTGGACGCCGCCGCCCAGGGCAGTTATACCGTGCGGCGCGGTGCGATGTCTGGAACCTACCGGTCACGTTTTGTCCTGATCGGTTCCATGAACCCCGAAGAAGGCCGCCTGCGCCCTCAAATTCTGGATCGTTTTGGCCTGCGCGTCAATGTGCGCGGTTTGACTACCAAAGAAGAACGGCATCTAGTTTACGAGCGCGTTCACACCTACCGGCAGCATCCCTCTCAATTTCTCCGCGAATGGGCCATCAACACCGCCGAAGTGCGCGAAGAAATTATCCTTGCGCGGGAAATACTACGGGAAACCACGCTCACACCCGAAGCCATAGACCTGGGTTTGACGCTGGTTCAAGACCTGGACATCGACTCCCATCGAGCCGAATACACACTGTTTGAGGCGGCCCGCGCCCACGCCGCCGCCGATGGGCGCACGGAGGCCGCCGTCCAGGATATTCAGGCGGTGGCCTCAATGGCCCTCCGCCAGCGCCGCAGCGAATTTATGGCTCGTTTTTTTGAAAATCAGCACACCGAAGATGAACAGATTCGCACCCGCATTGATGAGTTAATTCATCCATGAACCCCAACCATAACCCTGACCGCCGCCTTTTCTGGTTGCTTATCCTGTTAGCACTCGTGTTTTACAGCCTGCCCTGGATAACAACACTCGCTGTTAGCCTGAATATGGGCGGCTATGACCTCGCGGAGTGGGCCAGTCTGCACCCGGCAGTCCGCGCAGCCTCCCCGCCGTTGTTGGCAAGTCTGCTGCTGCGTTTGCCGCTGGCTTGGTTAGCCTGGATAATCGCTTTTACGACAAAACGTGAGGCGGGTTGGTGGCTGCACGCCCTGTTGACCGGATTGCTGGCGGTGGCGCTGCTGCCGCCACTACTGGAGTTTTTTACGGGGGCCAGCGGTGATCCGAACTATCAGCAGCAGTTCGCGCTGGGACTGATAACCTTAGTAGTTGGTCTTGGTGGGTTATCTGGCCGCCTAGCGCGTTGGAACACGCTGATTATTCCAGGGCTGGCGCTTCTGGGTTTACTGACGGGTCTGTGGGGGTTAATTCTGGCTTACAACCTGCTCAATAGCTTTGGCTTGCCTGCTACAACAGGCTTTGGCGGGCTTGGGCTGAGCTTTTGTTATGCGGGTTTGCTGCTGTTATATCAACCAATAACCGCCTTTAAAACAAACAGAGTAGCCAGCACTTAGCTGCTACCCTGTTTTGCTGTTTTCCGTTAACGATCTGTCGGGCTTACGCGCCGATCATACGCTCGTTAATGTAGGTGATCGCCTCACCAACGGATGTAATTTTCTGGGCGTCTTCGTCGCTGATTTCCCCGCCGAATTCTTCTTCAAAAGCCATAATCAATTCGACCAGATCGAGCGAATCGGCTTCCAGGTCTTCACGGAAGCGCGCTGAGGGAACCACCAGATCGGCTTCCACACCCAGCAAATCCACCACAATATTACGGACACGTTCTTCAGTTGCAGCCATTTTTACCTCCCCGCGGGGCATTGAGTTTGCACAAGAGTAGGCACATGATTATACCGACAAACAGAGCATGTGCCAGCCACAAACGTGTTGCGTGGGCACTGTTTATCAGGTAGGATTGATGCTACCCTTAATAGGAACACCACAGCATGAGTAAAGTCACGGATACACCGACAACCGAAACGCGCAAAGTTGACCATATCCGTATTAACCTGGAAAAAGATGTTCAGTTTCCGCGTTTAACCACCGGATTGGAACACTATCGTTTTGTCCATCAGGCTCTACCGGAAATGAATCTCAGCGACGTGGACGCGCGCGTCACCATTTTTAACAAAACTCTGGCCGCGCCGATTCTTATCTCATCCATGACCGGCGGCACCGACATCGCCTACCGTATCAATCAAAATTTGGCAGAAGCGGCGCAAACTCACAACGTGGCAATGGGCTTAGGTTCACAGCGGGCGGCACTGGAAAAACCGGAACTCGCCTACACCTATCAAGTCCGAAACATTGCCCCGGATATCCTGCTGTTTGCCAACGTCGGCGCGGTACAGTTGAATTATCATTACGGGCCAGAAGACTGCCAGCGTGCAGTGGATATGATTGAAGCTGACGCGCTCATCCTGCACTTTAACGTTTTGCAGGAAGCCGTCCAGCCGGAAGGCGACATGAATTTTGCCGGTCTGCTGCGTAAAGTCGAGCAAGTCTGCCAAACGGTGTCCGTACCCGTGATTGCCAAAGAAGTGGGCTGGGGCTTCTCCGAACAGAACGCCCGTGATCTCAAAAATGCCGGGGTAGCCGCCATTGACGTCGCCGGTTCCGGCGGCACCTCTTGGAGTGAAGTGGAGTATCACCGTGCGCCAAATACGTTCCATGCCCGCGTGGCAGCCAGTTTTGCCGATTGGGGTATCCCAACCGCCGATGCCATCCAGTATGCGGTTGCTGGCGCGCCTGCATTACCCGTATTTGCCAGCGGCGGCTTGCGCGACGGTATTGACATTGCCAAATGTATCGCCCTCGGAGCGATAGCCGGTGGATTGGCCGGTCCCTTCTTGAAAGCCGCCGATGAATCCGTTGAAGCGGTTCATCAACTTATTCAAGAACTGACCGCCCAACTTCGCATCGCCATGTTGTGCAGCGGCGCGCGTGACATTGCTGTCCTGCAAACAACGCCCTTGTTAAAAATCTAGTAGTTTTTCAGGATCATCGCTTGTTATCCCAACTGGCCCAACCTTTTCTGGCCGATATTGATGCTACTATGTACCGCGTCTTGCTGCGCATTCCCAATGATGTTCCCGGCTTTGGGGTTATGCTGCGGTATGCCCTCGGTTGGGTTGATGAGAATGACCAACCCTATCGCCAATCCACTGGCAAACGCATTCGCCCCCTGCTCCTGCTGCTATGTGCCGAGGCAGCGGGCGGTGACTGGCATCAGGCTCTTCCAGCAGCGGCAGCGGTTGAACTGCTGCACAACTTTTCCCTGATTCACGACGACATTCAGGATAACAGCCCAACCCGGCACAAACGTTTTACCGTCTGGAAAATCTGGGGCGCAGCCAACGCGATTAACGCAGGCGATGCCCTCTTTTCTCTGGCCCACTGCGCGTTAGAAGCATTAGCCGAGGGGGGGGTGAACCCCAGTGCCGCTCTGCGCGTTTCACAGATTTTTAATGCCACGACGGTTGAACTAACACGCGGCCAACACCTGGACATGCGCTTTGAACATCAGGCCCAGGTCAGCGTCGAAGAATATCTTTCAATGATCGTGGGCAAATCAGCGGCGCTTGTATCGGCCTGTGCGGAAATCGGAGCGCTGATTGGCTCCAATGGAGATCGAGATGTCGCCGCACACTACGCGGATTTTGGTTTAAATCTGGGGTTGGCTTTTCAGATTCGAGACGACATTCTCGGCATTTGGGGAGATCCCAGCGTCACCGGCAAATCTGCCGCTACCGACATTCTCTCGCGCAAAAAATCCCTTCCCGTACTGTACGGCCTCAGCCAGAGCGCGGAATTGGCCGCAGTTTACCAGCGTGAGAATTTTACCGAAGCCGATGTCACCGAAGCGGTTGCCATCCTTGACCGGATTGGGGTTCGTATTTACACCCAGGAACAGGAAACTGCCTATTACCAGAAAGCTATCGAAGCGCTGCAAAACGCCTGTCCCCAAGGGCAGGCCGCCAACTGGCTGCGGCAATTGGTGAATATGTTGTTTGGCCGGACGTACTAAACCAGTTCTCGAAAAATGACGTTGCTCAACAAGCGTCCACGTCGAGTGAGCCGCACCACATCAGCATTCACTTCCAGCAGGCCGTAATTGGCATATTTTTCAATCATGGGGCCGTGTATCTCTAACAAATCAACGCCAAAACGTTCCCGAAACACGGCCCGCCGAATGCCCTCTTCGGTCAACCGCAGCCCCATCAGGAGCGTTTCCGCAATTTCGGTATGGATATCCACGACAACTGCTTGATCGGTGGCCGGGGTACGCGGATATTCATAGCTATCATTTGCTGCGGCCATCAATTGGATATATTTTTGTGGCCCTAACACCGTAGAATAGCGCACCCCACCCGCATAACCATGCGCTCCCGGCCCCAGGCCCGGATATGGCAGGTTGTACCAATATTGCAAATTATGGCGGCAGGCATAACCGGTTTTCGCCCAATTACTGATTTCATATTGAGCATATCCGGCCTGTTCCAGCACCTCGGTTGCCAGTTCATACATATCCGCCGCCAGATCGTCATCCGGCATAGGCAGTTTGCCCGTCATTACCCAGCGGCGCATCGGTGTCCCATCTTCCAACCCTAACGCATACAGCGAAATATGTTCCGGCTGAAGCGCCAGCATTTGTTGTAACGTATTTTCCCAGGTTTCTAGCGTCTGGTGCGGAAAACCGTAGATTAAATCCAGGTTCAAATTCGTAAAACCGCCCAACCGCGCGGCAGACACCGCCCGAACCACCGCGTCGTTATCATGCCGCCGGGCAAATAACGCCAGCTCATTCTCATTAGCCGACTGCATTCCAACACTGAGACGATTGATACCGACAGCACGCACCGCCGCCATGTAGTCCCGGTCAAGATCATCGGGATTCGCCTCCATCGAAATTTCTGCCCCTGGCAGCACTTCAAAATACCGATAAATCGCCGCCAAAACCTGCTCAATCTGTTCCGGCAACAGCATACTCGGCGTACCGCCACCCAGATAAATTGTCCCGACCTGCTGCCCCGGTTGGCTGGTGCCGACAATCTGGATTTCATGAATAAGGGCCTGGATGAAAGGCTCGATCAAGGCATCGAGATTAACATAGGTATTAAACGCACAGTAGGTACATTTAATCCGGCAAAAGGGAACATGGAGATATATAGAAACTGGTACACTTGTAACAACCATACAACGCCAAAACATCGAATAATTAATTTGGGGAGAATTGCGGTATTGTTGCAGGTTTAATATAATTATTCAAGATACATCTCTCTCGCCGTAACATCAGGTATTATAGGATACACATAATCATGCCCGACACGACAAAATTCGCCGGTATGGGTGGCGATGGTTTTAGTGACAACTCATTGCAAGCCAATGTCGTTTTAAAAAGTCGTTATAAAATTCTGGGCGTCCTCGGCGGCGGTGGGATGGGTACGGTTTACCAGGCACGCGACCTAAATTTCCCTGACGTTCGCCGACTGGTCGCCGTCAAGGAAATGCTGAATCCAAACACCGACCCGGCGCTCCACAGTTCGACGCTTAAAACCTTTCAGCGGGAAGCCAATATCCTGGCGGCGCTTAATCATCCCGCTATCCCCAAAATTTATGATTTCTTTGACCAGAAAGATCGTGTTTATCTAGTGCAGGAATTCATTAACGGCAGCGATCTGGAAGCGCTGATTAGCAAAACAAAAGAACTGCCGATAGACAAAATCGTCGAGTGGTCCATAGATTTGTGCGATGTCATCAATTACCTGCACACCCAGCCCAAACCCATCGTCTTCCGCGACTTAAAACCCTCGAACATCATGGTAGACAACTTCGGCAAAGTCCGCCTCATTGACTTTGGCATCGCCAAGATTTTCGACAGCGGCGTTAAGAAACACACTATGATCGGTACTGAAGGGTACTGCGCGCCCGAACAATACAAAGGCGATGTCACCATCCTGAGTGACATCTACAGTCTGGGCGCAACTTTACATCATTTAATGACCCGCCAGGACCCGCGTCTGGCTCCCCCCTTCAGCTTCCCGGAACGCCCCATCCAGCAGTTTAATCCTCAGGCCCCGGACGGACTGGTGGCGATTATCGAAAAGGCGCTGGCCTTTGAACCCCCAAACCGCTTCCAAAGCTGTGAGGAAATGAAAGCTGAACTGGAAAAACTGCGCCACCAACCGCAAGTAATCGTCATGGGTGACGCTGGCAAAGGTGCAAATATCGCGGGGACAGACTTTTTTGCCGGGATCGAGGCCAGTGGAGCAACGGAACCGAAGTGGAAATTCCAAACAGAGGATGAAATTCGTTCCAGCCCCACCGCTTACAAAGATTTTGCCTTTGTTGGTTCCTATGACACCAACGTCTACGCGGTAAATTTGACTACCGGCGCTTTTGCCTGGAAGTACGCCACACATGGCGGGATTGCTTCGTCCCCGGTCTTTGACGAATCCAACAAGCTGCTGCTGTTTGGCTCAGAAGATAACAGTTTCTACGCCCTCGACTACCGTAATGGGCGTATCAGTTGGTCATATGCTACCCAGGACCGAATTCGCTGTACCGCGCGCATCGCCCACGATCACGTTTTCTTTGGCAGCGATGACGGGCATCTCTACGCCCTGGCCGCGCCGAATGGCCGCTTCCGCTGGAAATATCCGGTTGGTGACCCGGTTCGCAGTCGTCCCTTTGTCACGAACGAAGTCATCATCTTTGGGACTGAAATTGGTGAAGTGTTTGGCTTAGACCTAGATGGTAAACGCAAGTGGAGTTACCGCACCCGTCGTCCAATCAACTCATCACCCTATGTGGATGTCAACGAAGGCATTTGTTACATCGGTTCCAACGACAATAATGTTTATGCCCTGGATGCCAGCAGCGGCTACAGCTCGCTGCGGTTCCGCACCAATGGGCCAGTCGTTTCATCCCCGGTGGTTGAGGGCGACCTGCTGTTCTTTGGTTCAACCGACGGGATTCTTTACGCCATCAACGCTCAAAGTTTTCGAGAAAAATGGAAATTCACGACAGAAAAACCGATCGTTTCATCACCGGTAATTCACCAGGGCGCGATTTATTTCGGCGGCACTGACGAGAACTTTTACTGTGTGGATATGTATACGGGCAAGGAACGCTGGAAATATAAAGTCAATGGGCCGGTTACCTCAACGGCATTTATCGCCAACGATGTTATTCTCTTTGGCTCATTCGACAAAACGTTGTACGCTTTACCGTTGGTCAACTAAGCACTGTCTTCGTACCTGGAGTCTTTATCATGGACTTGTTTCGCCGTCTCTTCAGCCAATCTGGCTCGAAGCCGCAGGAAAAGCCGGTTGTTTCCGAACTCGCTAAGAACCGGGAAGCTTTATCAGCCGATACGCCGATTCCAATGTCACGAGTACTGGAACCAACCCCTGTTGCGCCATCACTGGCCGACATTATTCCCCCAACGGCAGCTGACGGCGCAACCCGCCCGCTTCCGCCCGAAACAATTATTTCGTCCAGCAACGAACATTTAACCTTCGGGCAATCAACCGATGTCGGTATGGTACGCAGCACCAATCAGGATACGGTGCTGTCGCTGTTTACAACCAGTCGCAGCGACGACCAGCGGCCAGACTTTGGCCTGTTTATTGTAGCTGATGGGATGGGCGGACATCACGACGGCGAAAAAGCCTCGGCCTTAGCCGGTCAAGTGGTTGCGGCCAATGTCATCGCCAATGTCTATCTTCCTATGCTAAAAGGCGAAAATGACGCTGACCGAATGCCCATCACGGAAGCCATGATTGCCGCCGTCCAAAAAGCCAATGCGGACATCATCACCAAAGTACCGGAAGGTGGCACAACCCTAACGGCTGTCGCCATTATTGGTGATCTGGCCTATGTCGTGCATGTTGGGGACAGCCGGATTTACATTGTAACCAAAGATGGTCTCGAACAAATCACCCGCGATCATTCGCTGGTTCAGCGTTTGGTGGAACTCGATCAGCTCACCCCTGAGGAAGCTCTTAACCATCACCAGAAAAATGTTCTATACCGCGCTCTGGGTCAGAGCGATAATGTTGAAGTAGATGCCTTAACGCGGCGACTGCCGCCCAAATCTAAAGTGATGTTGTGCAGCGATGGTCTGTGGAATTTAGTCAGCGAAACCGAAATCACCCAGATTATATTAGGATATAGTAACCCCCAGGAAGCCTGTGATAAACTGGTTGCCCTGGCAAACACGCATGGTGGTACAGACAATATCACGACTATCGTATTGCACATACCTGGGTAACAAAGTGTTTATATTCTATGGCTGTAATAAATACTGATCCGTATAGCACTTTAGGTGTCGCTAAAGATGCTACAACTGAAGAGATCAAGGCGGCTTACCGGCGGGTAGCCCGCCGCCTGCACCCGGATATGAATCAAAATAATCCGGGCGCTGCTGTGCAATTCCAGGATGTGACTGGCGCCCACGAGTTATTAACCGATGCAGACCGCCGCCGCGCCTACGATCAACAGGCCATGCGGAAACCAATTGGGGATAACTACTATTTCACTTTGCGGGTTACGCCCAGCAAACGGGTTATTATGCCGCTGCCGGAACCCCAGGTGATCTATTTGTTAGCCGAGATTCTGCCAGACCCACGCGCCAATGAAAAAGAACAAAAACGCGAGTCACGGCTTAATCTCACCCTGGTTCTGGATCATAGCAATTCGATGAACGGTACGCGCCTGGACAAAGTGAAGGTCGCCGCGCATCAAATCATAGACCAGCTTTCAGAAGGCGATATTCTCTCGGTTGCCACATTTAATGATCGGGCCGAAGTGATTATCCCCGCCACGCCAGTTGACAACAAACACGCACTTAAAGCGCGCATCAGCATGATAACAGCCGCCGGCGGCACGGAAATTTTTAAGGGATTGTCCGCCGGTGTGGATCAAAACCGCCGCTACCTCGGCCCTAAACTCGTTAACCATGTTGTCTTGTTAACGGACGGCAATACCTTTGGCGACCAGGATAGTTGCATCGAACTGGCCCGCAAAGCCGCCGAACAGGGTATCAGCATCAGCGCGATGGGGCTTGGACAGGAATGGAACGACGAGTTTCTTGATCAGATTGCCTCCATCACCGGGGGGACTTCATCCTACATCAACTCGGCCAGCGCGGTGGTCCGCTTTCTCAACGACCATGTGCGCAACTTATCCAATGCGTTTGCCGAACGGGTGCGCTTATCCGTTGCACCGGACCCCGATGTCAAACTTGAATCGGCTTTTAAATTAGCCCCCCACCCTCAACCCCTGACGATTGATGAAGGATATATCCCGTTGGGGAGCCTGCAAGCTAATCGCCATATCTCGGTGCTGCTGCAACTGCAACTACCGGCTAACATGACGGATAATTTCCGCTCCATAGCGCGGTTGGTTGGGGTGGGCGATATTTTGTCCAACCAGAATCAGCAGTTTCAGGGATTAAGTGATATTTCGCTTGAGATTAATGATAATCCGCCACCGGAAGACCCGCCCGTTTCCATTCTCGATGCGCTGGGCAAACTAACACTGTACCGGATGCAGGAACGCGCACAGGAAGCCCTGGCAAATGGGGATGTCCGGGAAGCCACCCGCCGGTTGGAAAACCTGGCGACCCGCCTCCTGGCGATGGGGGAAGAAGACCTCGCGCATCAGGCCCGAGCTGAAGCACGCCGCGTCGCCCATACCAACAATCTATCGGATGCTGGTCGAAAGACGTTAAAATACCAAACCCGCTTCCTGTTACTGGGTTCATCAAACGAGGACTCGTCGCAATGATTATCTGTCCTTATTGCGGCTTTAAAAACCTGGAGGGCATTTTGTACTGCGAAGACTGCGGTCAAAGCCTGAAGGGCGGCAACGCCGTTTTACCAACAAAACAACTGGAACAACCATCCACCGATCTGGCGGCTAAGGCCACCTGGGGGACAGCCCGCTTCGGTCAGGATGCTTCGATCATCATCCATGTTCGAGATGCTTCCCAACCTGTCGTCGTTCAACCCGCTAAACGCACCATTCTGGGACGGTCTGACACGAGCAGCACCCAGAAACCGGATGTTGATCTGACTCCCTATGGCGCGATAGACAAAGGAGTCTCCCGCATTCATGCCGCCATTTATCGGAATGAAGATACGCTGACATTAATAGATATGGGCAGCGCCAACGGTACGCATCTCAACGGTCAGCGACTTGTCCCCGACCAACCCCGCATTTTGCGCGATGGGGATGAAATTCGACTGGGTAAACTCGTCGCCCATATCTATTTTAAATAACGAACCCTTATCACAACCATTTGGGGAACATATATTCGCGCCGCCATAGCGCCACAAAAAACCTGGAGAAATCATGATTACTTTGCTCTTACACGTTTCCAACTCTGAACCGATTAAAATAGATGTTGAACAGATGCCTAATCCGGCGGACATCATGATTATCGGTAGAAACCCTCGTGATCGCAAAGATCGAGAAGTCGAATGGTTAGACGAGGGGGTCACGATGGTGATGTTCCCCTGGGCACGCATCAATCTGATTCAGGTTTTGCCTGATCCTGATGCGAAGGCGGAGTTCCCGCAACTATGGCGTAATGACTAACTAGGTGTTTAAACCATGACCACCAAACTCCCCAGAACCGGCCAGCGCGACGGAAAACGTGTTCTGGTAGTAGATGATGAACCGCGTATGATCGGGTTCATTCGTATGAATTTAGAACTGGAAGGGCATCAAGTAGTTGAAGCCCATACTGGCCTGGAAGCTCTGGAATCCGTTCGCACCAAATTACCGGATATTGTGCTGCTGGACATTATGATGCCGGAATTGGATGGTTATGAAACCTTGCGGATGCTGCGTGAGTTCTCGAACATTCCGGTGATTATGCTCACGGCCAAGGGCGAGGAAAACGACAAGGTTTACGGTCTGGAACTGGGGGCGGATGATTATATCACCAAGCCCTTTGGCCCCCGTGAACTCTCCAGTCGGATTAAGGCGGTGCTGCGCCGGGCCAGTATGCCTTCGACTTCACCCGAACAGGCAGTTCTAAGAATTGATGAGCGCTTAAGTATTGATTTTAACCAGCGTGAAGTCATCGTGAACGGTGAACACGTTAAGCTGCGGCCTACCGAATACCGCCTTCTCTATCATCTGATTGAAAATGCCGGTTGGACTGTACCCCACGATCAGTTATTAGCCAAAGTGTGGGGTTATGAATACCGCGACGAAGCTCATTACGTGCGGTTATATGTCAATTACCTGCGTGAAAAGATCGAAGAAGACCCGGCCAACCCCAAATATATCCTGACAGAACGGGGTGTCGGCTACCGTTTTATGGATTTTAAGCGCACCCTGGAACAAACCTAACGACTGCGCTTGCAGTGAGGGGTCTTTCCACGTACAATGAATAGAAAATGCGCTCATCTGACCCCTCAAGGAGGGTTTTGTGTCAGCCTATAAGATCGTTGTTACCGGCCCATTTAATTCTGGTAAAACAGAATTTATCAAAACGATCTCGGACATTCCCGTCGTTGCGACGGAGAAAAAAATCACGACTGAGGATAAGGGGATCAAGGCCGAAACAACCGTGGCGATGGATTATGGCCGCGCACAGTTGGACGGCGACACTGTTTACCTGTATGGCACTCCGGGGCAAGCGCGATTCGACTTCATGTGGGAAATCCTCTCCAGTGAAATGAATGGTTTTATCGTTTTGGTAGACAGTACCGATGCGCCCTCATTCCCGGATGCCGCCGAATTAATTGATCTGTTTTCCGGTTTTGTCACCGTCCCTCATCTGGTGGTTGCCAATAAAACGGATCTCGAAGGCGCGGCCAAACTCGCCGATGTCCGCCGAGGCACAAAAGCCGGTAGTGATGTTACCGTCATGCCCTGCGTTGCGCTGCAAAAATCCAGTGTGCGGCAGGTGCTGCTGCAAATGATTCAATTGCTCAAAAAAGAAAAATCCACGCCCTAAGCACCTTCCATACGATAATCCAGATACCATAAAGGCTGAGTTGTCCACTCAGCCTTTTTAATACTCCTCGTACATTTTTTATATATAGTTCAGATATCTCCGCTTTAGACTCATGGACATACTCACAAATTTGACAAGACAAGAGAGGAAATGTCCGATGGCTAAAATCGTAGGGATTGACCTGGGAACAACCAATTCGGTAATCGCAGTACTCGAAGGCGGCGAAGCGGTAGTGATTACCACCGCTGAAGGGGGGCGAATTACGCCCTCGGTGGTTGGATTTACGAAGAATAACGAGCGCTTAGTCGGCCAAACAGCCAAACGGCAGGCCATTGTTAACCCGGAAAACACGATCTTCTCGATTAAACGCCTCATGGGTAAAAATTACGCTGAGGTTCAGGATGAGGCAAAACTGCTGCCATATCCGATGGCCGCCGGGCCAAAAGGTGATGCGCAGGTAAAAACGCCTGTCACTGGCAAAACTTATACCCCCCAGGAAATCAGTGCCATGATCTTGGGAAAAATGAAAAAGGACGCGGAAGCCTATCTCGGCGAACCGGTCACGCAGGCGGTGATTACCGTTCCGGCCTATTTTAATGACAGCCAACGGCAGGCTACCAAAGATGCCGGGAAAATCGCTGGTCTTGAAGTGCTGCGTATTATCAACGAACCCACCGCTGCCGCCCTGGCCTACGGTCTGGACAAACACGAATCTGAGACGATTGTTGTCTTTGACCTGGGCGGTGGAACCTTTGATGTTTCCATCCTGGAAGTCGGTGATGGCGTGGTCGAAGTCAAAGCGACTAATGGGGACACCCATCTGGGCGGTGACGACTGGGATCAGGTCATCATTGATTGGATTGCCGAAGAATTTCAACGCGACCAGGCCATTGATCTGCGTACAGACCGGCAGGCACTCCAACGGCTGAAAGAAGCCGCTGAAAAAGCCAAAATCGAGCTGTCCACTACCATTCAGACAGAGATCAACCTGCCGTTTATCACAGCGGATGCGTCTGGCCCCAAACATCTGACCTTAACGCTCACCCGTGCTAAATTCGAGCAGTTGAGCCAGGCTTTGATGGCCCGCCTGCGGGCGCCCGTTGACCAGGCCATGCACGATGCCGAGCTGAACCAAGCCCACATTGATGAAGTCGTGCTGGTAGGTGGCGCCACCCGAATGCCGATGGTACAGGAATTTGTCCAGCAGTCGTTTGGCAAAACCCCCAACAAAAGCGTTAATCCCGACGAAGTGGTGGCGATTGGTGCGGCTTTACAGGCGGGAGTCCTAACCGGCGAAGTGAAAGATATCCTGCTGCTCGATGTAACCCCCTTAAGCCTGGGGGTAGAAACAATGGGTGGTGTAATGACGCCCCTCATCCCGCGTAACACCACCATCCCGGTGAGCAAGAGTGAAATTTTCTCCACCGCCGCCGATCACCAGACATCCGTAGATGTGCATGTTCTACAAGGTGAACGCCCAATGGCCGCTGATAATATGACCCTGGGCCACTTCCGGTTGGATGGAATTGCCCCCGCACCGCGCGGGCTGCCGCAGATTGATGTCATGTTTGACATTGACGCGAACGGCATCCTGAATGTCACCGCCACCGATAAAGCTACCGGCAAAGCGCAGAAAATCACAGTAACCGCCTCCACCAATCTGCGCCCCGAAGAAGTTGACCGCCTGGTGCGCGAAGCTAATCAGCACCGCAGTGAGGACGAACGCCGCCGTGAACTGGCCCAAGCCCGTAACGAAGCCGATACGCTGATTTACCAGACGGAAAAAGCGTTAAACGACCTGGGAGATCGTGTCCCGGCTAATGATCGCAACACCGTGACCAGTCAGGTCCAAGCCTTACGTCAGGCGACTGAAGGCAACGATCTCAACGCTATTCGCTCTGGCATCCAGGCGCTTCAAAACGCCGTCCATGCGCTCAACCAGCAGGCTAATGCCGCTGGACAAGGGCATGACTCGAACCGGGGCTGGCGCGGCGAAACCGAACCGGACGATGTGGTTGAAGGCGACTACACGCCCCTATAAGTTAATCTCAAACACAAAGGGCTATCCTGGTAAGACTGGATAGCCCTTTTTCTTCTATCAGGTTTCAGGCTGCGCGGTTCAGGTTGTCTCTGGTGTTAAATGTTCGGCGCGCAGTCGCGCATATTCCTGAGCAAACTGTTCGAGCATTTTTTGTTTCTGGGCTTCTGGCATCACACTCATACGAACACTGTTTAAGGCCAGCGTTTCTAATTCTTCCGGGTACACACCGCACTGCCCCACTGCTGCCAGATACTCTTGCGTCAGCGTCGTTTTATACAATTCCGGCATCCCCGAAGACAGTGTTACTGTCACGCCTTCATCCAGCAGTTTGCGCAGCGGATAGTCAGCGTAAGATTTAATCCGCTCCATGCGTAGTTCATGGGTCAGGGTCAGGCACAAGGGAACGTGTTGCTCTTCCAGCAAACGCAGTAATTCCGGCGCCTCCGCCGCCCCCCAGCCGTGAAAAATGCGGTCTGGCAGAAGCAGTTGTACCGTTTCCTGAAGCCCTTGTGCGCCCAGAGCATCCCCGGCCAGTGGCAAGCGTGGCAGACCTTTCTTCTCGGCACTGTGGAATGGCCGCTCAAACTGGCCGACAGGTTGCACGTTTTCCGGCCCGCTTAATCCCAGACCAACCACCCCACCTTTTTTCGCCGCGGCGCTTATCGCCCACCGGATAAAATCATCAGCCTTACGGGGTTGGTCACGGGGAATTGTCAAAATCCAGGCTAGTTGGACGTTCCAACCGCGCTGCACCCGATCACGGCCATCATTGATGGCCGTCAAAAACTGTTCAAAAGATAAGCCGCCCTCCATATACAGGAGCGGATTGATATTCACTTCAGCATAAAGCACATTCTGCTTGGCGAGATTGACCCCTAGTTCATAAACGACGCGGGTCAAATCTTCCGGCTGCTGTAACCACAGGCTCACGGTCCGTACCAGATCGTCCAGGCGCTTGTAGTCGGGGTTTTCCAACAAAGCGACCCATTGGTTAAAGTGTTTCAGGTTTTCCGAGATGTCATTCTGCTCGGCAATCAGCAGCAAGGTTTCTTTAGGCATCGCCCCTTCAAGCTGGACGTGCAATTCAACCTTAGGGATTGCGCGTATAAAGCTTTCAATAGACATCAGCTCAGTTCCTCAATTCTGTTTCGTCCGGTACATCTTCCGATAAATAGCCATTGGTTAAAACATCACCCATATTCGGATTCAGTGCCGTCTGTCGGTATGCCACAGCGGCCTGAATCAGCGCTGAGAACAACGGATGGGGCGCATTGGGACGGCTCGGAAACTCAGGATGAAATTGGCTACCCACCATAAACGGATGGTCTTTAACCTCAGAAATTTCGACCAGTTCACCATCCGGGCTAAGACCGCTAAACTCCATACCATTGTGTTCAAAGGCCGTCCGATAAGCATTATTAAATTCAAAGCGGTGCCGGTGTCGCTCCTGAATTTCAGGAACATCCTGATACGCTGCCGCCGCCACCGTTCCGGGCCGCAACCGGCAGGGATATAACCCTAAGCGCATGGTTCCGCCCATATCGGTGATACCCCGCTGTTCCAGCATGAGATCAATGATGGAATGCTCACCGCTTTCAAATTCCGAGCTGTTGGCCCCTTCTAATCCCAGCACATTCCGAGCAAACTCGATACACATGACCTGCATTCCCAGGCACAAGCCCAGGTAAGGAACTTTGCGTTCACGGGCATACCGCGCGGTCATAATTTTACCTTCGATGCCGCGATACCCAAAACCACCGGGAACAACAATCCCATGCGCCGTCGCTAATTTATCCCAGCCCTTTTCTTTTTCCAGGTCACCAGAATAAATCCACTCGATTTCCAAACGGCAGTTCTGGGCGCTGGCCGCGTGAAATAGCGCTTCTTTGACGCTCATATAAGCGTCATGCAGCTCAATATACTTCCCCACTACCGCAATCCGTAGTGGCTCTTTGGCCCCTTTTGCGGCGCGCATCTGCCGGATCATTGTCCGCCATTCAGTCAAATCGGGCGCATGGGCTTCCAGTTGCAGTTGTTCCACCAGATAATCACCCAGTCCCGCATCTTCCAGAACCAGGGGAACATCATACAGCAAATCCGTTGTAACCAGCGGAATCACCGCTTCTTTATCCACATCGCAGAACAGCGCAATTTTATCGGTCACATCTTTGCTGACCGGATAATCGGTGCGTGCGATGATGACATTTGGCTGGATACCAATACTGCGTAAATCTCGAACGCTGTGCTGCGTCGGTTTGGTTTTCAGTTCGCCGGTGGCGCCGATATAGGGCAAAAAAGTCACATGAACGCACAACGTATCATGGCGCGAGACCGTCATTCGCATCTGGCGAATCGCCTCCAAGAACGGTTGACCTTCAATATCGCCTACCGTCCCACCGACTTCGATAATCACCACATCGGCGTTGCTTTCCTTACCAACCAGCGCAATCCGCCGTTTGATTTCATTGGTGATGTGGGGGATGACCTGAATTGTCCCCCCTAAATAATCACCCCGGCGCTCTTTATCAATCACATAACCGTAAACCTGACCCGCCGTAACATTACACGTCCGGTTGAGATTTTCATCAATGAACCGCTCGTAGTGGCCTAAATCAAGATCGGTTTCAGCGCCGTCGGTGGTCACAAAAACCTCACCATGCTGGTAAGGACTCATGGTTCCCGGATCAACATTCAGATAGGGGTCAAGCTTTTGAACGGCGACGCGCACCCCTCGCGCTTTCAAAATCCGTCCAATTGCGGCGGCGGTAACCCCTTTACCAACCGAACTTACCACGCCGCCAGTGCAAAAGATATACTTAGGCTTGGGCATCGCACCACACTCACAACCAACTTGCATGAAAAACAAAAAGAGCGGCGGGGAAGCAGGCTTTGCTCACCACCCCGCCGGTTTAGATGGCGTTTCATCTTGGAGATAAAAACCGATTAGCCGGTTCAGCCGCCTTAGACCAGCTTTTCTAGATCGTCAGCGGTTCGGCGCATATCCAGGAAGATTAACCCTAACTTTGCGCCCTCACGTACCAGGGTCGTCAGCACGGCCTCTTCGCCGACAGACATAAGGATGACATATCCGGCCTTGCCTCGGATATAAACCTGTTCGAGCAGCCCGCGTCCCAGCTCACCCGAAATTCGTTCGCCCAGGGAGAGCATCGCTGCCGACATCGCCGATACCCGGTCTTCCTCAACTCCGGCAGGCAGTGAAGAGGCCATAATCAGCCCATCCACACTGACCACCGCAGATGCCTCAATCTCCGGGGTTGTTGACTGAAGATCACGCAGACGGTCAACCATCAATTCAGTCCGCGATTTCGCCATAAGTGTACTCCTCTCAAAAAGTGCCCGGAAGAAGCGCCGGGAAGCCGACCAGTTTCAGAAAGAGGCCGTTAAGGTTGTACCAACTGACAACCTGATTGTACTACGCATTCTTAGAAAAATGGCTATAAGATCAACATTTGAAGAGTAATGCTGGCACGTTCTAACCACAATTTATTATACTAAACCACAGATAAACGGCAAGTCGCCGTCTTGACGAAATTGAGCATCCGCTTAAGGCAGGCTGCTTCGTCGTCGAACTTCCGTTATACTGGGGAAGCCTGATCGTAGCCCAAGCATCGAGCAAGAATTGGGCAGAAGTTCCACAATTACACCAGATAACTAATCAGGAAAAGCAGGTCGTATGCCCGAACATCCTCCGCAAGATACACGCCAGACCCCGCGCGTCGGTAGCAACCAGCATCCCGCCAGTCTGGCCCAGAATGTGGCTGAACGTATTGTTCAGAATATCAGCCAAGTCATCATTGGCAAGCGCAACGAAGTTCGCCTCACGGTGCTGGGACTTCTGAGCAAAGGCCACATTCTCATCGAAGATATTCCCGGCGTCGGGAAAACTATGCTGGCAAAAGCCTTATCCCGGACTATCGGCTGTACCTTCAGCCGCATCCAGTTCACGCCTGACATGCTGCCATCCGATGTGACGGGCGTCTCGCTGTTCAACCAGAAGACCCGCGAGTTCGAGTTTCGCGCTGGGCCAATTATGGCACAAATTGTCCTGGCTGACGAAATCAACCGCGCCACACCCAAAACGCAGGCGGCGCTGCTGGAAGCGATGGAAGAACACCAGGTCACGGTAGATGGGGTCACTTATGCTATGGAAGATCCTTTTATCATCCTGGCGACCCAAAACCCCATCGAATATGAAGGCACCTTCCCCCTGCCCGAAGCCCAACTTGACCGCTTCCTCATCCGGGTGCAACTGGGTTATCCTAGCCCTGCCGAAGAACTCACCGTCCTGTCGGCCCAACAGTATGAGCATCCGATCAACAATATGCGGCAGGCGATCAGCGTTCAGGAATTGATTGCCGCCCAGCAGGCCATCCGTGAAATTTATGTCGCTGACGAGATTAAAAAATACATCGTTGATCTGGCAAATGCCTCGCGCCAGCACCCGGATGTTTATCTGGGCAGCAGCCCACGCGGCTCATTAGCGCTGTTCCGCACCTCGCAGGCCCGGGCCGCCATGGCGGGACGTGATTATGTCATTCCCGATGATGTCAAAGCGCTGGCCGAAGTAGCACTGGCCCACCGCATCATCGTTGGCCCGGCAGCCCGCATTAAGGACATCACTTCACGCACCATTGTTCAGGATATTCTGGCATCCACTCCGGTTCCGGGCGCATCCGTCAGGCCATAACATGCCCAATCGCCGTAATGCCATCTACGTTCTGCTAATCCTGTGTTTACTCGCCGGATTATTCACCGGACGGGCGTTGTTTTTTAACATCGCTTATCTGTTAGGCGGGCTGCTGACCATCTCCTTCATCTGGGCGTGGTTGTCGGTGCGCTGGATTGGCGTCAGCCGCAAAACCCGCGCCCGCCGTGCCCAGGTTGGACGCAACCTGGACGAAGCCTTTGTCGTCCGCAACCGGTCATTCCTGCCCAAACTCTGGCTGGAAGTCCGCGATCACTCAACACTGCCAGGACATCGGGCCAGTCATGTTGTCCCGGCTTTGGGCGCGCGTAAAAGTTATCGCTGGTATGTCGAAACACCCTGTCTGGTACGGGGTGAATTTCAACTGGGGCCAGTAACCCTGATGAGCGGCGACCCCTTTGGCTTCTTCCTGACGCCGCGCCGTCTGGATGCCACTTCGCGCGTCATTGTGTACCCGGCAACTGTGCCTATTCATCAGGTGCAACTACCCATCGGCCTGATTTCCGGCGGGGCAGCCCAGCGCCAGCGCGCACATCATACCACGACCAACGCCGCCGGTATCCGCGACTATGTGTCCGGTGATGCTTTTAACCGTATTCACTGGCCGAGTACTGCCCGCAAAGACCGCCTACTGGTCAAAGAATTTGAGATTGACCCCCTGGTAGACATCTGGCTGTTTATGGATTTTTCAGCCAGTTCGCTGATTGAAGATGCCAGTGTGCAGCGCATCGGGCGCACTGGCCCCGTCATACCAACAGGTCAGGCTATACCGGCCTCTACCGAGGAATATGGGGTGGTAGCGGCGGCTTCGCTGGCAAAATATTTTATTGAGTCGGAGCGCGCGCTCGGTTTTGCCGCCTATACCCCCGCCCGCGAGATTCATCAACCGGAACGTGGCAACCGCCAACTGGCGCGCATTCTACAAACCCTGGCGGTTGCCCGCAGTTTTTCGACTTATTCCCTGGCGCAAATGCTCACCCTGGAAACGCCGTATCTCACGCGCGGCACAACCCTGGCAATTGTCACCTCCTCAGTGGAGGTCAGTTGGGTTAACGAAGCACAAATTCTTTCCCGCCGGGGCATTCGGCCAATGTGCATTCTGATCAATCCTTATTCGTTTGGCGGACAAAGGCCATCAGATGAAATCATTGGTCTGCTTAGGTTGGCAAAAATTCCGACCCTGATTATCAATAAGAATGATGATTTGAGCGCGGTGCTGGCGCAGCGCCCCTATTAAATCAAACGCCACCAGTGATAATCGCCGACAAACACATAACCGGCTTGTTGGGCAGCAGTAATCGCCTTTTCCTGGCTGGCAGGAATAACCGCGCCAGCCATATCTAATTTATATTGGGATCGAATGGCCGAAGCGCAAGTAAAGGCGTCATAATCAAGCGTGCCTTCTAACCACAAGCCGCGATAGTTGAACGTGCTTACGGGGATCAAAAATGAAGTAGCAGACAAGCCAGTTCGTGTCTGAGTCAGTCCATCCGAGGCGACAAACAGCGAACAAACAGTCTCATCAATTACGTAGCCGCAGCGCGCAAATGTCTGTTGGCTGGCAACGTTTTCGACGTGAATCAGTCCGCGCGCCGTTTCCGCGCCTAGCGCCAATCCCGCCTGCGTGCTGGCGGTGACCATCTGCCGCGCCAAACCCTGCTGCCGGTAATCGGGATGCACAGCCAGCAAATCAACCTCCCAGCGCCGCCGCCCCTGAGGCGAGAGCGTCAGGAAACCATCCGCAAACCCAGCCACCCGCTCACCAACTTCTGCTACCAGCGTAACATGCCCTGGTTCGGAAATAACCTGAGCGATATTTTTAACATCATCGGCAGATTCCGGCCAGACGACCTGTTTCACCGTCAGTATTGCCGCCGCATCATCAGGATTTGCGATTCGAAGGTTGCTGACCATCAGCCCTTCCCTGCCATCTCTGGCTGCGATAAACTACTCTCAAAACTAAGCGACCAGGACTGTATCTCTTGAGTGCTGACACTGCAAATTCCGCCCCACCGCAACGTAACCGTTTTCTGTACTTATGTGTTTTTACCAGCGGCATGACCACGATGGCGGTTGAATTTTCAGCCTCGCGGCTGCTGGGCAACGTCTTTGGCACCAGCAATGTGGTCTGGGCCAATGTGGTTGGTTTAATCCTGTTGTATCTGACCGTCGGTTATTTCATTGGTGGCCGCTGGGCCGATCGCTCGCCACTCCCAACGACACTCTACAAAATTCTCATCTGGGGCGCATTTCTAAGTGCATTAATTCCACTAATCGCGCGTCCAATTTTGGTTGCTGCCGCCACTGCCGTTGCCGGAGCCGAAGCCGCTCTCGCCATCGGTTCATTCGTCTCGGTACTGATTTTATTCTCAATTCCGGTCACATTGTTGGGCTGTGTCTCGCCCTTTGCCATCCGATTAGCCTTGAGCAGTGTCGCTGATACCGGCAAAACAGCGGGGCGCATTTACGCCATCAGCACCTTAGGCAGCTTGATTGGAACCTTCCTCCCCACACTGATCCTGATACCGGAACTCGGCACTATCCGCACTTTCCTGTTATTTGCCGGTCTGCTGTATCTGGTGGGGTTTATTGGCCTGTGGCAGTGCCAACGCGGGGCCGCGCTGCGCTCGTTATGGATGCCGCTGGTAGTCGGCATTCTGGCCGCACTGGTACTCAATGGCCCGCTGCGCCCGCCCTATCCCGGCTCAACTCTGCTCTATGAAGACGAAAGCGCCTACAACTATATCCAGGTACAGGAAGATCAGGCCGGTAATCGTTATTTGTATCTCAACGAAGGACAGGGCATTCACAGCCAGTGGAGTCCCAATACCGTCGGCGATAATCATCGTACCTGGAGTTTTTTTTTAGCCGCTCCCTATTTTAATCAGCCGCCGTTCGCACTGGAGAACGTCGAATCGCTGTGTATCATTGGCCTCGCTGCTGGCACGATTGCCCGCCAATACACCGCCATTTATCCCAATATGCCGATAGACGGCATCGAAATTGACCCCGCCATCATTGAGGCCGGTCAGCGTTACTTTGACATGAATGTTGCGCATATGCCCACACTGACCACCTACGCTGAAGATGGCCGCTACATGCTCAATCAGCTTCAGCGGCGGTACAGCGTAATTGCCATAGATGCCTATCGCCCACCCTACATTCCCTGGCATCTGACAACGGTTGAATTCTTTCAGGAAGTCCGCGCCCATTTAACCGATACTGGCGTCGTTGCGATCAACGTTGGCCGCACCAACACGGATCGCCGCCTCGTGGATGCGCTCACGGCCACCCTGCTGGCCGTCTTTCCCAATGTCCATGCGATGGATGTTCCCTACTCGTTTAACACGATTCTCGTCGCCACTCGCCAACCAACTACATCGGCCAATCTCGCCGAAAATCTGAACCAACTTCCAGCCAATGCTAACCCACTTTTAGAGGATGTGCTGACCTGGAGTGTCGCCCAACTGGTTCCAACCACTGCATCGGAACTCATTTTCACCGATGACCGTGCGCCGGTTGAAACTTTAGTAGACTCTCTGGTTCTGAATTTTCTACTAAGCGGCGGGACTGACCAACTGGCCCAACCTTGAGTAACCAATCCATGAATGAAACCCCTGCATCTTTATCTAAAATCGCGCTGCCGCCCCTGCTGGTCGGAATTTTACAGTGGACGATCACGCTACTTTTTCCTGTCATCCTGGCGCTGCTCAGCGTCCGACTGGTGATGACCCCTCTGTTCCTACAACTGGTCTACAATCGTTCCGGTTTCCCGGAAGATTATTACGGTCTGACCACCGCCGAACGCCTGGAGTATGCACCCTTAGCCTTAGAATATCTGCTCAATGGCGAAGATATTACCTTTCTGGGCGATTTACAATTTCCTGATGGCTCCCCAATGTATAATCCATCCGAATTGAGACACATGCAGGATGTCAAAATCGTTACCCAATCCGCTTTTCTGTTTGCGGTAATTGCTGGCAGCGCCGCACTTATTACTGGATTGGTGCTGTTCAAAACCGCGCCTCGACAGTTACGACAGGCCCTTTTTAACGGCAGCCTGCTCACCCTAACAATCATCGCCGCCATCGTCATTGTCGCCATTTTTAATTGGAATACATTCTTTACCACCTTTCACCAGCTCTTTTTTGAAAGTGGAACCTGGCGTTTTGCTTACTCCGACACCCTTATCCGCCTGTTCCCTGAAGAATTCTGGTTTGAAGCCGCCCTCACGATTGGCGCGCTCACGGTAATCGAGGCAGTTGTAATTTTGGCGCTGGTCTGGCGGTGGCAGCCAAACGTGACATTTGACCGAACTCGGCATGATCGTTGACTTTGACAGACCGCATTCAGGGTGTTAATCTTCTGATTTAGCTTTCGCGCCTTGCAGCGGGTTGGTTAATGTCCAGACTTCAGCCGGTTACAAAGCTATTAACTCCTGGAATTGGCGTCAAACGGTGGCTGTTACTGGGCTTCACCGGGATTATGCTGATTGCGGCAAGTTTAGCTTTTGCCGGATTGGTTATCATAGGAAATCATCCTATCACCAATCTTCAACCGGCCAGCGAATGGGGCTTGATTGCTGCGGCTGCTGTGTTCGGTTTTGCGCTGGTGGGGTTGGCCTTTATGCGGCTGTCGCGCAGTCTGCTTGCGCCCTACCGCCGCAATCAGCAAGGCCGTGTGCTGGATGTGGTTTATGCCCACAACAAGCGCCAAAAAGGGCTGAAAGTAGCCGTCATCGGTGGTGGTACGGGATTGCCCTCAGTGCTGCGGGGTTTAAAACAATACACAAGCAACATCACGGCAGTAGTCACGGTGGCCGACGATGGCGGCAGTTCGGGACGACTGCGCCGGGAAATGGGAGTGCTGCCCCCCGGTGATTTACGAAATAACATCGCGGCCCTGGCCGACGACGAAAGCCTGATGACCCGCTTGTTCCAGTACCGGTTTAACACTACCGGCGAACTCGGCGGCCATGCTTTTGGCAATTTGTTTATTACCGCGCTGGCGGGCGTTACGGGCAGCATCGAAAGCGCGCTGATTGAAACCGAGCGCGTTCTCAATATTCAAGGGCGGGTACTACCCGCCACGCTGGAAGATGTCAATCTGAGTGCGCTTATCCGGCTGCCCGGTTCCAACCGGCTGATTCTGGTTAATGGGGAGTCCGAGATCACCGAAACCGGCGGACAGATTGAAACACTGCAACTGACACCGCCGGATGCCCAGGCGTATGAAGAGAGCGTCCATGCGATCTTGGACGCGGATTTGGTGGTGATTGGGCCGGGAAGTCTGTTCACCAGTATTCTGCCGAATCTCCTGGTTCGCGGTGTGGCCGAAGCCTTACGCGCCACCAGCGCTTACAAAATTTATGTATGTAATGTCGCCACCCAACCCGGCGAAACGGATAATTTTTCCGTCGCTGAACATGTGCTGGCACTGGAGCAGCACATCGGACGGGGGGTTTTTCAGGCCGTATTAGCCAACAATTCGTACCCACGAGAGAACGCGGGCAGCCATACCCATTACGTCCCATCCGCACCCGCCCATCATGAAATTCTGCAACGGTACGAAGTCCGTTATGCCGATTTAACGGACACCGAACGCCCCTGGCGACATGATTGCCAAAAACTGACCGGGGCCATTCTCCAGTTAAATGAGCAGGAACGTCTGGGCAGCGCTACCAAGCCTGCCTTTACGGAAAGTTAATTGCTGAAATAGGTTTTTTTATAACGTCCTCTGTTAAAATATGAGGCGTCTAGTGACACAAGGAGCAACATAACATGGCTATTCGTGTAGGTATCAATGGTTTTGGTCGCATTGGCCGCCAGGTTCTTCGCACCATTCGGGAAAATTATCCCAACGATATTGACATCGTCGCCTTTAACGATCTCGGCGACCTCAAGACAATGGCGCACCTGCTGCGTTATGACTCGAACTATGGCCGCTACCCCGGCAACGTCGAAGTCAAAGACGGCGCGCTGGTCGTAGATGGCGACGAAATCAAGGCCCTGGCGGAAAAAGACCCGGCGGCGCTGCCCTGGAAAGCCCTGGGCGTGGACATTGTGATCGAAAGCACCGGGCGTTTCACGGATCGTGACTCGGCCAGCAAGCACCTGACCGCTGGCGCAAAGAAGGTTATTATTTCTGCTCCGGCTAAGGGTGAAGACATCACCATTTGCCTCGGCGTAAACGGTGACGCTTACGACCCGGCCAAACATCATGTGATTTCGAACGCTTCCTGCACCACCAACTGTCTCGCGCCAGCGGCCAAAATCGTCAATGACCGCTACAAGATTCTCCGCGCGATGATGACCACCATCCACAGCTATACCAACGACCAGAACATCCTCGATCTGCCGCACAAAGACCTGCGCCGCGCCCGCGCCGCTGGCGTCAGCATGATTCCGACCACCACCGGCGCGGCCAAAGCCGTTTCGCTGGTCATCCCGGAACTCAAGGGCAAGTTTGACGGTTTCGCGGTGCGCGTCCCCACGCCTACCGTTTCCCTGGTAGACTTTGTGGCCGAAGTTGAAAAAGAAACCACCAAAGATGAACTGATTGCCGCCTTTGATGAAGCTGCCGCTGGCCCGATGAAGGGCATTCTGGGCGTGTCCCATGAACCGCTGGTTTCCGTTGACTTCAAGGGTGACAGCCGTTCCAGCATTATTGACGCCGAATCCTGCATGGTTATGGGCGGCAAGCTGGTTAAAGTTGTGACCTGGTACGACAACGAATGGGGTTACTCGGTGCGTGTGGCCGACCTAACCAAGATGATCGGCAGCAAGCTCTAAAGGCCGATTTGGAGCGTAATAGTGGTTAACGAGGCGAGGCGAACTCATTCGTTCCTCGCCTCTTTCTTGCTTACCGGGAGAAAAAACCAATGAACAAGATGACTGTTCGTGATATTGACCTGAAAGGCAAACGGGTTCTCGTTCGGGTAGATTTCAACGTACCGGTTGAAGGTGGCAACGTCACCGACGATACCCGCGTCCGCGCCGCCATCCCGACTCTCAAATACATTCTCGGCCAGAAGCCCAAATATGTGGCGCTTATGTCCCACCTGGGGCGGCCCAAGGGTGGCCCGGAACCGAAGTATTCCCTGGCTCCCGTGGTTGCAGTGCTGGAAAAACTGCTCGGCCAGAAAGCCTACTTCGCCGAAGATTGTGTTGGCCCCGTTGCCGAAGAAGCTGCGGCCAAGCTGCCGGAAGGCGGCGTCCTGCTGCTCGAAAACACCCGCTTTTATAAAGGCGAGGAAAAGAACGATCTCGAACTCGCTGAAAAAATATCCAAACTCGGCGATGTGTATGTGAACGATGCTTTCGGTTCGGCGCACCGGGCGCATTCCTCCACCGAAGGCGTGGCCCGCTATCTGCCCGCCGTCTCCGGCCTGCTGATGGAAAAAGAACTCGACTATCTGGCAACCGCGCTGGAAAGCCCCCAGCGTCCGTTTGTCGCCATTCTCGGCGGCGCGAAAGTTTCCGACAAGATTGCCGTGATCGAAGCCCTGCTGGGCAAAGTGGACAAACTGCTCATCGGCGGGGGGATGGCAAACACCTTCCTCAAAGCCAAAGGTTACGAAATGGGCAAGTCGCTGGTTGAGGCCGACGCGCTGGATACCGCCCGTGATCTGCTGCAAAAAGGCGGCAACAAGCTGGTACTGCCAGTGGACGCAGTAATTGCCGACGAATTCAAAAACGACGCCAACCAGCAAACCATTGATATTGAGCAAGGCGTCCCAGCAGACTGGTATATGTATGATATTGGTCCCAAAACGCTTGATCTGTTCGCGCAAACCCTGAACGGCGCGAAGACCGTTGTCTGGAACGGCCCGATGGGCGTATTTGAAATGCCCAACTTCGCCAAAGGCACCAACGCTGTTGCCAAAATGTTGGCGGACATCACCAGTTCCGGCGCGGTGACGATCATCGGCGGCGGCGACTCGGCAGCCGCGATTGAACAATCCGGCCTCGCCGATAAAATCACCCACATCTCCACCGGCGGCGGCGCCAGTTTGGAAATGCTGGAAGGCAAAGCCCTGCCGGGTGTGGTCGCGCTTAAGGATAAATAATACTGATCGGGACACAAACCCGTTGTGTCCTGAAGTTCACCATCTATAATTACCCGATTGTTTGCCTGCCCATGTTATAATGCTGGTGGGCAAACAATCGCCTTATTTTGGAGAGAAATCATGCGGACTCCCATCATTGCTGGCAATTGGAAAATGTACAAAACGCTGGCCGAGTCGGTCAGTTTTGTTAAGGAACTCGCACCGCGTCTGGCCTCATATAAAGGTGTTGAACGGGTGGTGTGCCCCACGTTTGTCGCCGTCGCCGCGGTTGCCGATGCTTTAAAAGGCACGGAAATCAAGGTTGGCGCGCAAAATCTGCATTGGGAAACGCAGGGCGCTTTTACTTCCCAGATTGCGCCGACCATGCTGCAAGGGCTGGTCGAATACGTCATCATCGGTCATTCGGAATGCCGTGCTTATCTGCACGAAACCGACGAAGACATCAACCGCAAAGCCAAAGCCGCCCTGGCCAATGGCCTGAAACCCATCATTGCCGTTGGTGAAAGCCTGGCACAAAACGAAGCGGGAGAAACCTCATCGTTTGTCAGCGGGCAAGTACGCGCCGCTCTGGCCGGAATTGACGCCGCCAGCATGGCAAACATTGTCGTCGCTTATGAACCCATTTGGGCCATTGGCACGGGCAAAAATGCCAGCGCCGAACTCGCCAACAGCATTATCAGCGGCGCGATTCGTAATACGCTGGTTGAACTTTACGGCAGCGATGTCGCCCAATCAGTACGAATTCAGTACGGTGGCAGCGTGAAACCCAGCAACATGCTGGACTACATGTCACAGCCGGATATTGACGGGGCGCTGGTCGGTGGAGCCTCGTTAAAAGTAGACGATTTCACCCAATTAATTGAAGGCGCAGCGAAAGCGAAAGGCGTCTAAGCCTGTTCGGGCTTGAACTCCTCACCCCCTGGTTGCTGGTGGCGGCCCTGCTCTATCTGCTGCGGCGGTTAGAGCGCTGGCTGCACCAGCACCTTTTTAAAGTGGGTTGGCTGGTCACCAAACAACTCCAAACCACCACGATTCTTTATTACGCCTTTTTCCTGCCGGGGATTTTTGTCCACGAATTTGTCTACTGGGCCGCTGCCGGTTTATTAAACGTCCGTGCTGACCGAATGCTGGAATGGCCCAAATCGCAGGAAATTGGTGAACTCAAGCTGAATTTTATCAAACTGCCCCCCAAAACCGGCGCACTGAAATTAGCCGTGATTGCCATCGCGCCCACTATCGTCGGGCTGTTATTAGTCTGGTTCATCGCCAACAACGTTATCAATATCCAGAGTGCGACGGCCTCGCTGCAAGGCGGCTTTCTCACCGATTTTTCGCTGGTGATTAATCAAATCACTTCAGTTCCTGACTTCTGGCTGTGGTTTTACCTGATGTTTACCGTCAGTAACACGTTCATGCCCAGCCACCCGGAACATCTGCGCGGCTGGCGCATCGTCTTGGGCGCGATTGCCCTCGGTTTTGTGATCTTGTTATTTCTTGGCACCGCCGATGAAGTCCTGGTCAAAACGCTGATGGGACTAAATGACAGCGTCAACAATCTGTCCGGCATCCTGGCTGTTATCCTGGGGGTTGACCTGGTTATGGTCGCCGTTCTGGGCACAATTGAAGCGATCATTGAGCGCATTACCGGAGATAGCGCCACCTTTAAAGACGGTAAGATGTTAACCATGCGCCGCACGGAAGTGCTGGCGCTGCGGGCGGCGGAGATGCAAAAAACCCGCGCTCAACAGCGACAAAAAACCTCACGATCCGCCCTTCCTGCCGGGCCGCCCTCCGTTTATCGGCTGCCGTTACCCATTCCGGCAGCGCCAGGGAAAGAACCTATTACCCGCGACGAGAGCCAGGTCATCGCGCCGGAGCAAAAACCGCTCTTCTCGCCGCTGTCACCCACCCCAGGCCGGGCCGCACCGGATGTGATTACCGGCACGGCGGTTCCAGAAAAACCGGCGGAAAACCCAAAACCGACACCTACCAGTCCACCAACAGCCAAACCTGACCCTGGCACAACCGGGGGAGACCGCGTTTAGGCCGAAGTCGAAGATTTATCCTGGCTGGAACGTGAAACCATAAAAAAGCCAAGTCCCACCAGAGTCAACATCACACCCAACGCCACAAACTTATAAAACTGGCTTTCAATCACCAGCGTCAAAATCCCAAAAAACGCACAGAAAAAGTAGTACACCAGCACAATGCGTCGCTGGCTGAAACCAATATCCTGCAAGCGGAAATGGACATGGCCGCGATCTCCCACAAACGGACTGCGTCCCTGCCGCAAGCGATTCACCACCTGCCAAACCACATCCATCAATGGCAGCCCCATCACCAGCAGGATCGTTGCCATCTTGGCCCCGCCAATGATGCTCAAAGTGCCCAACAGGTAGCCCAGGTACATCGCCCCGCCGCCCAGGAAAATCCGCGCCGGATAAAAATTATAGAGCAAAAATCCGAGCGAACTGCCCAAGAGCGCCAGATGCAGCAAACTCACACTGACCTGGGCCGGTTCAACCCGGAAAGCGCTGTTCACAAACAGCATCGTCCCCGCGATGAACGCGACCCCCACCGCCAACCCATCCAACCCATCCAACCAATTGACGGTGTTTGTCATCCCCACTAACCAGAAAAAGCTGAGGGCAACGGTGACAATATACGGCCAGGGTTCGGTCTGCTGACCGGACAATGGATTATTGACGTACTCAATAAATATCTGGAAGATGATTGCGACTGCCGCCGCCAAAAACTGGCCGAGAAACTGCGGAAATGAGCCAAACTGAAAAATATCGTCCAGCAGGCCCACGATAAAAATGATCAATCCGCCTAACAGCAGTCCTGTCAGACGGACCACTTCATACGGGTCTTGACGCGGCACCGGCAGCAGTTGGGCGACCAGCACAGCAACCGTAAAACTCACAAACAACACCACACCGCCCAGTTTGGCGACGCCGCGTTTGTCACCTTCGTTCTGCCGCCGCCCGCCAGCAATCGAAACCACGCCATAACGTTTTCCCAGATAAATGACCAGTGGTGTCAGCACCAGCGCCAGACTCAATGCCAGGGTAAAAACGATCACAAAAACCCAGGGATTCAAAGATTTTGCCTACGTTCCGAACTGGCGATCACCGGCATCACCCAGTCCTGGCACAATAAAACCAATTTCATTCAGCCGCTCATCTACCGAAGCGATATGAATGGGGACGTCCGGGTGCGCCGTTGACAGCCGTTCCACCCCTTCCGGCGCAGCAATCAGCCCCAGGAATTTAATCCGCTTCACGCCCCAGCGCTTGAGAATATCTATCGTGGCGACGGCGGAACCACCGGTTGCCAGCATAGGGTCCAGCACCAGACACACCTGCACCGTCGGTTCTGTCGGCAGACGGTTATAATATTCCACCGGGCGCAGCGTCTTTTCATCCCGATACAGCCCAATATGCCACACCTGCACATTAGGCAACAGTTCTTGCACGCCTTCAACCAATCCCAGGCCCGCCCGCAAAATCGGCACCAAACCAATTGCGTCTTCAGCCTTATGCCCCTGCGCCTGACCCATTGGCGTTGTCACCACTTTGGGTGCAAGTGCCAGATCGCGTGTGGCCTCATAACACAACAGCAGCGCCAGCTCCCGTACCAGTTCCCGGAATGCCCGGTGATCGGTATTCACATCCCGCAGCGCCGTTAATTTATGCAGCACCAATGGGTGCTGCGACACAAAGACTTGTGACACCATCTGTCCCCCTAAACAACCGAAACGGGGCTAATTGTACGCAGCCCCTTTCCCCCTGTCAAAGCAGCGGCTATACTAGAACAGATTATTCAAACCAGCGGAGCATAAATATGACTGATGACGCGCGCATGGTCAGCGGCGTCCGGCGGCGCGATGATCGGGAGAATATCGCCTTACGACCAAAACTCCTGAGTGACATCGTGGGCCAGGACAGCGTGCGCGAAAATCTGCAAATTATTATTGCGGCAGCCAAAGCCCGCCAGGAGACGGTAGATCACATCTTGTTTTACGGTCCTCCCGGTCTGGGTAAAACCTCGCTGGCTCATGTGGTCGCCAATGAGATGAACGTCAATATCCGCATCACCGCTGGCCCCTCTATTGAGCGCGCCGGGGATCTGGCGGCTATTTTGACCCATCTCAAACAAAACGACATTCTCTTTATTGACGAGGTTCACCGCTTGGGCCGCGCCGTCGAAGAAATCCTGTATCCGGCAATGGAAGATTTTGTGCTGGATATTGTCATCGGCAAAGGCCCCGCTGCCAAAAATGTCCGACTCAACCTGCCGCGTTTTACCGTGATTGGCACGACCACGCGGTTGGCACTGTTGTCGCCGCCGCTGCGAGACCGGTTTGGCGCGCAGTTCCGATTGGACTTTTACGATTTACAGGCGATGGAATACATCATTAACCGCGCCGCCGGAATGCTCAAAGTGGAAATTAAACCCGAAGGCACAACAGAGATTGCCCGCCGCGCGCGCGGCACACCCCGTATTGCCTTACGCCTGCTGCGCCGCGTTCGTGACTATGCTCAGGTGCGCGCCAATGGCATCATTACCGGCCCGGTGGCGGGTGAAGCGCTCGCGTTAATGAACATTGACCACCTCGGTCTGGATGACATTGATCGCCGGATTCTGTCCACCGTGATTGAAAAATACGCGGGCGGGCCGGTAGGCGTAGAAACCATCGCCGCGGCTATCAGTGAGGACGCCGACACCATTATGGACGTTTACGAACCCTACCTGCTGCAACTCGGCTTTATGGCCCGCACGCCGCGCGGGCGCACCGCGACACCGCTGGCCTATGAACATCTGGGCCTTCCCTATGTAGACAAAAATGGGCAAAATAATTCTCAACCACCCTTATTTTAGAGGGCAGTCCGCATGGATTATCAGGCATTAGGTCGAATTTTACTGGTTATGGCGATTGTGATTGCCATTCTCGGCGGCCTGTTAATCCTCCTGGGTAACACGCCGCTGTTGAAAAGTTTTGGCAGTTTACCGGGAGATATTCGTATCGAAGGCAAAGGGTTTAGCTGCCTGTTTCCAGTTGTTTCCATGATCTTACTCAGTATCGTCTTAACCATCGTTCTCAATATCATCGTTCGCCTCATCAACCGCCCATGAACTTATCTGATTTCGACTACGATTTACCCGAAACTTTCATCGCGCAGGAACCGGCTGAACCCCGCGACTCATCGCGGCTCATGCTGTTGAACCGTCAAACCGGCACCATTGAGCATCGTCATTTCCATGACATCCTGGCCTATCTCCAGCCCAATGATGTCTTAGTCGTCAACAACACGCGCGTCATCCCGGCGCGACTTCAGGCGAAAAAAGCCCACACGGGCGGCAACGTAGAAATTCTGCTGCTGCGCCAGCTAGACGACACACGCTGGCACGTCCTCGCCGGTGGGCGGCGCGTGGAAGTCGGCACCGTGCTGCAATTTGCCGACAGCCGCATTACCGCCGAAGTC
>DATALK010000500.1:0-3448 GCA_036261085.1 Phototrophicaceae bacterium
ACCCCCCGGATAAGCGATGTGATTCACCGATCCCCAGTCCTGCGGCGGCCAATACCGGATCAACGCTTCACCAATAATCCGCTCATGGGTCACCACCCCAAACCGGCGCGAGTCGCTGCTGTGGTTGCGATTATCCCTCCATCACAAAATATTCATTGGGGCCAAGTTCCCAGCGGCCATCGGGACACATGCCGGTGGTACAGGGTTCGTTGATATAAGGTTCGGCCAACACCTGGTCATTCACATAGACCAGGGTATCTCGAATTTCGACCACATCACCGGGGACACCGATCACCCGCTTGATATACGGGGGTTCGTCCGGCGGTTGGTTAGGCGGGTTGAAAACGACAATATCCCCCGGCAGGGGATCGCCGACCAGATAATGCACCCGGCTGATGACCAACACCTGGCCGGTGGCAAAGTTCGGCTGCATACTTGGCCCTTCAACAATAAACCGCACCGTCGCCAGATTCACCAGGGCGTAAATCGCGCCGATTAAAATCACCGTATCCACAATCTCACGGATGAGGCCACGAAAACGAAGTTTGGGGCGAGGTAAGGTGGTTAAGGTTGGGGTCATTGAAAGGTCTTGCAATGATCGCCCTCGCTGGTGGTTTATAACGGAAGTGAATAATTCATTATAAACCGCACCCCGAACGCAAGCAATCCTGATTCATGGTATGCTGATTTTTCTGGTCCAGTTTTAAGGAAGTGGGGCGAAAGATTTGCGTCCAGGCTGATAATAACAAATTTAAACATTTTTCATAAACCTTTCCGCGAATAAAACGAGCCTTGCTTCTATACTAAGGTTACGGATAAATTAAATATAAATCATCGAGGCAATTTTGGCTGGTGAAACAATTTTAGTCATTGATGATGGCCGCGAAAATCGAGAATTCGTGATCGAGTACATTTTGCAGCCCAACGGCTACCAGTCGTTACAGGCGGAAGATGGCCGCGACGGGGTGCAGATGGCAATGCAGCACCACCCCGACCTGATTTTGCTCGATCTCCAAATGCCCCGTATGAACGGCATCGAAGTATTAAAGTTTCTGACCGAACATCAGATGGATATCCCTGTCGTTCTGATGAC
This sequence comes from Phototrophicaceae bacterium, assembly GCA_036261085.1. Taxonomy (GTDB): domain Bacteria; phylum Chloroflexota; class Anaerolineae; order Aggregatilineales; family Phototrophicaceae; genus CFX2. The sequence continues at coordinate 1,094 of DATALK010000500.1, forward strand.
TTTTCACGGGTCGGAAGATATTGCCATCGAGGTCTACCGCCTCGGCGTGCGGGATTACGTCAAAAAACCCTACACCGTTGAAGAAATGCTGACCGCTATCGAACACAGCCTGGGCGAAGTGCGCTTGCGCCGCGAAAAAGAACAGCTTACCGAGAAGGTTGTCCAGGCCAACCGGGAACTGCAACGGCGGGTTAGTGAACTCAACGTCCTGCACAGTGTCGGCAAAAATGTCAATGAACTGCTCAGTATGAACGAACTGCTGCCGCGCATCGTGGATGCCGCTGCGCAGATTACCCAGGCCGAAGAAGGTTACATTTACCTGATCGAGAATAATAACCTGCTGTGCCGCGCCCACAAACGCGGCGGCAGTAACAGCCAGGCCCGCCCCGCCGACTTTATGGTAACGGATCGGGTGGCCTCGTATGTCATCAAACAGTGCCAACCAGTCGTCCTCAAGCCGGAACATCTGGCCCGCGAAGGCAGCAAAGCCATCTCTGCCGCTTACGCGCCGATCACCATCCGGGGCGAAGTGGCCGGGGTGCTGGGAGTTAACAACGTTTCGCCCGACGCGCACGTTTTTACCAAACACGACAGCGCCCTGCTCAGTATGCTCACGGATTACGTCGCTATTTCGATTGAAAACGCCTACAACTACGAAGCGCTGCGGCAGGCTAAAGAACGCGAAAGCCAGCAAATGCGGGTCTCCTTTGAACGCTTAGTGCCACCCTCGGTAGTTGATCGCGTGCTGGCAAACCCCGAAGACCTCCGTTTAGGGGGCACGCGGCAGGAGATCAGCATCATTTTTGCGGACATTCGCGGTTACACCGCCTGGAGCGAAAACGCGCCGCCGGAAAAAGTCGTCGAAATGCTCAACGATTACCTCAGCCTCGCCGCCGAAATCATTCTGGCCTGGGATGGAACCCTCGACAAATTCTTTGGTGACGGGCTGATGGCGATTTTTAACGCGCCCAAAGGCCAGGAAGATCACGTTCACCGGGCGGCTGATGCCGCGCTGGCCCTTATGCGCGCCGGGGAAGAAATGCGGGCACGCCGCGGGGATAATCTCTCGTACAGCATCGGCGTCCATGTGGGAGAAGCAGTGGTGGGGTACATCGGCACAGAACGCGCCATGAATTACACGGCGATTGGGGATGTCGTGAACACGGCCAAACGCCTGCAAGAACTCGCGCCGCCCGGTCATATCTGGATTGAAGACTCAATCGTGCAGCGGTTAGGCGATCTGGTCGAAGCCCAACCGCTGGGAGAGATCAAAATTCGGGGCCGCAAACAACCCGCTCACGCTTACGATTTAACCGGATTAAAGCCGAAACCCTGATAAGCCCCGGCCAACCCTGACGCACAAACTGCCGCTAGTCGCGTTCGCTTTCCGGCTGCCCCTCACGCGGGCGGAAGCTCAAGCGAATCGGTGTCCCCTCAAACGGGTAAGCCTCCCGCAGCTGATTTTCCAGAAACCGTTTATAGGTAAAGTGAACCAACCGGGTATCATTAACGTGAAACAGGAACACGGGCGGATTCACCGCGACCTGGGTGGCGTAGTAAATTTTCAGCCGCTTGGTGCCTTTGGTCGGCGCGGGATGTTTTTGCACTGCCGCCCGCACAATCTGATTCAGTTCCGAGGTCGAAATGCGCTGGAAGCGGCTTTCCAATACCCGATGCGCCGTTTCCAAAACCTGATGCACCCGCTGGCCGGTTAAGGCGCTGATAAAAATCACGGGCGGATTCGGCAGAAAATCAAATTTGGCGCGAATGTTTTCCAGGTGACGGTTCATCGTGTAGGTGTCTTTTTCCACGATGTCCCATTTGTTGACGATCAGCACCACGCTTTTGTGGGCGTCATTAATGTAACCGGCGATGTGGGTATCCTGCTCGGTAACACCATCTTCCGCATCCAGCAGCAGCAGCGCCACATCGGAACGCTCCAGCGCGCGCATGGTGCGTAAGACGCTGAATTTTTCCACACCCGGTTCGATTTTGCCGCGCTTGCGGACGCCAGCCGTATCCACCAACCGCACCTGAATGCCGTGCCACGTAATTTCGGAGTCAATCGCGTCGCGGGTCGTGCCAGCAATCGGGCTGACAATCACTCGTTCCTCGCCCAGCAGCAGGTTCAACAGGCTACTTTTCCCGAATTTTGTCCATGAACCGGTTCATCGTGTAATTATCTTTTTCCACAATGTCCCATTTGTTCACGATCAGCACCACGCTTTTGTGAGCGTCATTAATATAGCCGGCGATGTGCATGTCCTGCTCGGTGATGCCGTCTACCGCGTCCAGCAGCAGCAGCGCCACATCGGAGCGTTCCAGTGCACGCATGGTGCGTAAGACGCTGAAAAT
>DATALK010000261.1:0-1868 GCA_036261085.1 Phototrophicaceae bacterium
AGCGGCAACGAAACCTCGGCGCATCTGCACGAAAATGGACGCCTTACGTTCATGTTTTGCGCCTTTGAAGGCGCGCCGCGCATCCTGCGGCTGTTTGGACAGGGGCGCGCCGTCCTGCCGTCCGCGCCAGAATGGGCCGAAGTGAGTTCACATTTCCCCCACTACATCAACACCCGCCAGATCATCCTCGCGGACATCAGCCTGGTACAAACCTCATGCGGTTACGCCGTCCCGCTGCTGGATTTTGCAGGAGATCGAGACACCTTACAGCGCTGGGCTGCAACCAAGAGCCAGGATGAATTGAGCCAATATCAGTGCGAGAAAAACGCCCAAAGTCTGGATGGCCTGCCAACACCGCTCGGACTGGCACTTAAAGACTAATGGCATAAAGCAGCAATGGAACGTCATATCTCGCGTCGTCACGGGCTGCGTTTAATCGCCGCTATCCTGGGCGGAACGCTGGGGCTAATGCTCAGTGCGCGCCGTTTAGCCGCGTGGCTCCAGCTGTGGCTGGATGTACCGCCGCCCATCCAGCTTATCATCATTCCCCGCCCCGCCTGGGACGCTCGCGCGCCGAACCATGAAGCGCCCGACGAATACGGCTTCGCCGCCAGTCCCACCGATCCCGCGTGGTATGTTTACCCTGGCAGTTTAGCCGAGGTTTATACGACGGTGGTCATTCATCACAGCGCGATGACGCAGGATGCCAGCGAAACCATGCGCAACATCCAGGATTTGCACCTGGACGTGAACCAATGGGCCGACATCGGTTATCATTACGGCATTGACCAGGACGGCCATGTTTACGAAGGGCGAGACATCGGCTCACGCGGCGCGTCCGTCACCGGACACAACACTGGCACGATTGGCGTGGTGGTGATGGGCAATTTTCAGGTTGACCAACCGCAGCCCGCCCAACTCGCCACCCTGCAAACACTGGTGAACTGGCTGACAGAGGCTTACACCCTGACCCATTTGGCCGGACACAGCGAGTTTGATACCCATACCGTCTGCCCCGGCCAACATCTGGCCGTTTACCTGGATGCACTGGCGCAGAATGCCGGTTTGCAGCGCGGCACGGGTGGTTATGTCGCGCCCACGTAAACCAAAACACGGCTAAAGGGACAGGTTGGTTCCGTGTCCCTTCAGCGATCTCCCAGACAAGACAAGCCCAAACCGTCAGGGCTTTTGCCATGCTTTACTGCGGCGGTGGAGCGGGTATACCGTTAAGTTCCAGACTAAACGGGCCAATACTCCCGCCAAAGCCGGACGCGCGAATGGTATATAGGCCGCTTCCTGGCAGCGCAAATTCGGCAATACTGGCATTCAACGAATCGCCGTTGTCATCACCAAAGGCCACCACGTTGCCGCCGCTGTCCAACAGTTGCACATAAGCATCCAGGGTGGGCGCAGTCGCCGTCCTCGTAATGTTCACCACATCACCGAACTGCCCCATAAAGACCCAATCCTGGAAAGCGTGGCTCTGGCCTGCTGCCAGCGCCAGACCGCCGGTAACACTTTCGCCGTAAATCATAGGGGTATGGGCGAACGTTAAAGCCTGCCCAATGCCCGCCACCGTATCGGCCCCGCGCGCATCCCACATGTAAAACGGCACCAGATTGGTTGCCGCTCCGGTAGCAATTGTCAAATTCAGCACTCTGGGGCAAATCAGAGATGCGCCCACATCACCGATCGGAAAGGCGGTAGTCTGCTGATCGGTTGTCAGCAGTTCGATGCGGCTGATATTGCCCGGATTGAGACTCTGATAGACATTCACTTCGACGGGAGCCACTGGCAGGGCGGGGAATGATGATAAGCTGGATGGGCGGCGGTACATCCAGCCACAGCTGGAGCCACGCGGCTAAACG
>DATALK010000304.1:0-2689 GCA_036261085.1 Phototrophicaceae bacterium
TGAACTGGGCGGTGATTATTTCGATAAACGCAACGAACACCAGCTTCAGCGTTCCCTGGTCAAGCGCCTTGAGCGGCTTGGTCTCAAAGTCACCCTTGAACCAGCGAATGTAGCCTGATGTTCGTTTATTTTCAGGAGAGACTTGCTGAAAATCTTCATAAATGACATAGATAAACATCTCCTATGAGGTGGAAAATAGCTATAACCATATCAATTATCAATTATATATTTTATATTTCACACAATTGAGAATGTAGGATTGTCGTCCGGTTTAAAACAGAAACTCACGCAGCGTGAAGCCGAACGGGAACGCCTCCAATCCCAAGCCGAACAGCTTCAAAAACTGGTGGTGAAGGTCACTGACATTCCCCGTGTGACCGATGCCATGATTGATGAATGGATTGATTATCTGCGTGAGGCGCTGGAAGTCGAGGAACGCAAAACGGCGCGGCGCGTGATGTGTGACATTGTCAGCAAGATTGGGTCAAAGAGGGCAAAGGGAAAATCTATTATACTTTCCCGATCAATTTTGATGCTACAGGGTGTATAGGTCTAGGAAAAGGGGATGTGGACCTGAGGGGATTCGAACCCCTGACCTCTACAGTGCGATTGTAGCGCGATCCCAGCTTCGCTACAGGCCCATTGGGGTACATTCTAGCGGAAGGCGGGGTGAGCGTCAAGGCAGAATGTCTGGGGCCATCGTTGAAACGGCGCTATCAATTTACCAGGGCGAACCCGCGCCGCCCTGGCCCACGTTTGCTGCTTACCGGAACAATTCGCGCACGATGATATTACGCTGAATTTCGCTCGTGCCTTCGTAAATCTGGAAAATCTTCACGTCACGCAGCAGCTTTTCTACCGGGTATTCCTTCATATAACCGTAGCCGCCAAAGACCTGCACCGCGTCCACTGCGGCTTTCGTTGCCATGTCGGCGGCAAAGGCTTTGGCGTAGGCCGGAACTTTCGGATTGGCGATGCCCGCGTCCACCTGCCACGCCGCCTGCCAGACCAACAAGCGCGAGGCTTCGTAATTGATCGCCATATCCGCGATTTTGTGGCCGATGGCCTGATGCTGGTAAATTGGTGCGCCAAAGGCGACGCGCTCTTTGGCATATTTCACACACTCTTCCAACGCGCGGCGCTGCAAGCCCACCGCACCCGCCGCGACGCCGGGGCGGCTGTGGTCGAACACATTCATGGCTAAATAGAAACCCTGCCCTTCCTGACCGAGCAGATTTTCGGCGGGCACTTCCACGTCTTCAAACACAATTTCGGCGGTATCGCTGGCCCGCTGGCCGAGCTTGTCGAATTTCCGCCCGATCTTCACACCGGGGCTGTTGCGATCAATCACAAAACACGACATCCCGCGATGGCCCGCGCTGGGATCAGTCTTGGCAAAAATGGTAAAAAAGTTGGCGTGGCTGGCATTGGTGATGAAGGTCTTCGAGCCATTGATAATATACGCGCCGTTTTTGCGCTCGGCGCGCGTTTCGATACCCACCACATTGGAACCGGCGGCGGCTTCGGTCACGCCGTAAGAGACAAACTGCCCCTGTTCCACCAGACGCTCACCCAGCCAATAACGCTTCTGGGCGTCATTTCCGGCCAGAATTAAGGGCAGCGCACCCAGATTATTGGTGCTGATGCTGGTGCTGATGCCAGTGCAACCGTAACCGAGTTCTTCCGCGACCAGGCATTCTTCCAGCACTGTCGCGCCCACGCCGCCGTATTCCGCCGGGATATTCATGTTCACGATGCCGAGTTCGCGCGCTTTATGGTAAATTTCTTCGGGGAAAATCGCGTGCTCGTCAAACTCCGCCGCCACCGGAATAATCTCTTTCGCGGCGAAATCCCGCGCCATTTTCTGGAGCATCTGCTGCTCGTCGGTTAATTCAAACGATACACCTGCCCTGACTCTTGTTTCAACCATCATCACACCCTGCTAAAATAATTAAATCTCGATTTGATTATTTTAACATGGAATTGAAACGCAGCAGAAATCTACTCATCGTGTCCCAATCATTGGGCCAGCGCCGGTTAACCGTCATATGCCGCTGTGTCCCAACCCAACTACAATAAAAGTGGTTTCAAGACGCCTAAGAGGTTAACTGAATACCGCCGCCGCCATAAGGAAGGACAATTTGCCTAAAAGCTGAGAACCATTTGAAAAGTTGTCCCCACCCCAAAATCCCCTCCCCGCGGCGCACGGAGGGGACTTTAAGATACTTTTTGATCCGTTCTTCCCCTTCACTACGAAATGGCGTCCCGAATGGGGACGAAGGTCGCCTGAGCGGGAGAGATCTGGGGGTGAGGATTGAAACTTCTCAAATAGTTTTTGAAACGCACTCCGACGGGCCTGCACAAATTCCCAACTGCGCCTGAACAATTTCTGAAAGCGGGCCAGTTAGCGTTACAAAAGACGGGAGGTTGGGCGCAACGGAGCCGCCCCTACCGCCTGTCACAACCAGAACAGAAAGGGAAATGAGACCATCCACATGAAAAAACAGCACTATCTTGCCCTGTTCGTTGTCGGCCTGCTGCTCGTCATCAGCAGCGTGCCGACCCTGGCCCAGACGGCGGTGGATACCCAATTGGTTGACCTCGTCAAAGCGGCCTTTGATAACACCCTGGCGGCCACCAGTCTAACCGTCAATGTGGCTTCTAAAACGGAAACGGCGGAGGCGACCAG
>DATALK010000313.1:0-6536 GCA_036261085.1 Phototrophicaceae bacterium
CTGGTCAGCCAGTAACGCCGCATCCCGCCAAAAAATTCCTGAAACAGTTCCGGGGGTTTGCCGCGCACCCAACGCGACATGGTAGCGAACAAACCTGCCGTGGCCGCTGGAAATGTAATCAGGGGGATAGACAGCAGCGCCCACAGGAGGTTCGCCAGGATAAACATGCTCCACTTATCCAGGTGCTCCCTGAAATCGTCAACTTCTTTGCGATGGGTTGCCGGTTGGGATTTCATCCCCTACCCCTTCAGACCGGTGGTTGCAATCCCCTCAACAATGTAGCGTTGGAAGAAGACAAACAGCAGGAAAACCGGAAGCAGGGACAGCGACAGCATGGCAAAAACTGCGCCCCAATCGTTAATCGTGCCCACATCGGAAAAAGCCCGCAGCGCCACCGAAACAGTATACAGGTTCGGATCGGTCATGTAAATGAGCGGCGTTAAAAAGTCTTCCCACGTCCAGTAAAACGAAAAAATGGCAGCGGTGATGACTGCCGGTTTAAGCTGTGGCAGGATGACGTGGAAAAAAACGCCGAACTGGTTGGCACCATCAATCATGGCCGCTTCGTCCAGATCGAGCGGAATCCCGCGCACAAACTGGACAATCAAAAAGATAAAAAAGACGTCACCACCCAGGCGCGGCAGCAGCAGGGGCAAAAATGTATTTAACCAGTCCAACTGGCTGAACACAATGTACTGGGGGACGATGAGCACCTGGGTCGGCAGCATCAGGGTCATCATCATGATGGTGAACCAGAAATTTTTACCCCGGAACTTCACCCGCGCGAAACCATAAGCCACGATGGTCGAGGTCGAGACGGCAAAAACTGTCGCCAAGCCCGCGTAGATGAAGGAATTTTTGTAAAAGACTGCAAAGGAATAACCGCCAAAACCTTTCCATCCATTGGTAAAATTTTCAAACGCCAACCGCGATGGGATTAGCGAGTTGACGGTTGTCCAGATTTCATCGGCGGGTTTTAAAGAACTGGAAAACAGCCAGAAAACCGGGTACAGCATCAGCAGACCCAACAGGATCACAAAGGTGTGATAGGCCCACCCCTGGGCCAGCTTTTGGCCGCTTTGGCGCTCCGGGAGACGCTGTTCTTCGCCCAGCAGGAGTTGTGTGTTTTGCGCTTCCATCATTTAACATCCGTTTCGTAGTACACCCACAGGGACGAAAGTTTAAAACTAATCCCCGTCAGCACGGCAATGATGCCCAGCATGACCCAGGCCATCGCTGCCGCGTAGCCCATTTCAAAGGTCGAAAAACCGCGATTATAGAGATACAGCGAATACAGCAGGGTGGTATCAAGAGGCGCACCGCCGCCGCCGGACACAATAAAGGCCTGGGTGAAGACCTTAAAACCGGAAATCATTTGCATGACCAGGTTAAAAAAGATAATCGGAGTCAGCAGCGGCAGGGTAATACCAACAAACTTTTGCCAGCCATTCGCGCCATCAATCGAAGCTGACTCGTACATCTCCTGGGGAATCTGCCGTAACCCCGCCAGGAAAATCAGCATGGGCGACCCAAACTGCCAAACCGCCAGCAAGATCAGCGTCCAGATGGCGGTATTAGGATTGCCCAGCCAGTTGACACCTGTGAGGCCCACCGATTCAGCAACGGTGTTAACTACTCCCTCAATGCCAAAAATCTGCCGCCACATCACGGCTACGGCCACACTGCCGCCGATTACCGATGGAATATAAAAAGCGGCTCGATACCAGTAAACCCCGCGCCGTTTGGTATTCAGCAGCATGGCAATCGCCAGGGCAAAAATCAGGCGTAATGGCACGGCTACCAGAACATATTTAAAGGTTGCTGCCAGCGAACGGCTGTACCGAATATCCCTGGTAAACATCCGCTGGAAGTTTTCCAGACCAACGTATTCCCACCCACCCAGGATGTCATAGTTGGTAAACGCCAGCCACAAAGACATACCGATTGGAATTAAAGCAAACAGAAAAAAGCCAATCAGCCAGGGGGAAATGAACAGGTAGCCAGCCAGGTCATTTTGTTGAATACTTTTTCGCCCGATTCGGATTCGCGGAAACAGGCGCACCGGCTTCTGCTCTACCACTTTAGCCGTTGAAACGGCAGCGGGTTCTCTCATAATTTTTATCCTGAAAACTCGATTTTAAAACAACAACACGAGGGGACACAACCCCGGTCAGGTGGTGTCCCCAGTAAACACGTAGGAGTCCCGTGTCAGTAATTAATTAATTTTTCGACAGAATGGCTTCGCCTTCCGAACGCAGAATGGCGATTCCTTCTTCGACTGAAATTTGTCCAAACAGCACCGGATCGCGGAACAGGGGGATGTAAACGTTGTTACGAATATCGTTGTATCCGGGCGGATTGGGCGGGAAAATCGGACTGCTGTCCACCTGAACGCGCTCCAGGAAATCAAACGTTTCCGCTCCAACCGCGTCCAGTTTCGGCTTCAGATAATCCCGGACGGCGGACGAAATCGGCACACCGCGTTCTGCAAACAGGATATCGTTGGCTTCCAGATCGTTAGTGAAGAAGTTAATGAACTTGGCGGCTTCTTCAGGATGTTCACACGAAGCCGGAATTGCAAAGAACATAGAGGGCTTGAGGTAGTTGGCCGATTTTCCACCTTCGGGACGCGGAATCAGCCACAGTTTAAAGTGACGGTTTTCCCCGGCGGCACTGAAAATCGCTACCACCTGGTTGCTCCACTGATACTGCATTGCTGACCGTGAAGTCACAATGGGCGAATTTTCTGGCCCGGTATCGCCTTCAGCCGTGATTTCTTCGGCGGTGGCAATGGCCCCGGTCTCCTGCAAGCGGAGAATCATATTAAAATAATCAACCAGCGGCTGGTCATCGGTATAACCAAAGGTTTTGCCGTCATCGGAGAAGGTTTGCAAACCGCTGGCGAGGTTCAGTGATGTCCACAACTGGTCATCGCCCAGGGTAGGAGAACCGTAACCCCAGATGTCCAGTTTGTCGTGCAGCGCTACTGCCAGCTCTTCAAATTCTTTCCATGTCCAGTCAGGCGAAGGCAGATCCAATCCGGCCTTTTCAAAAGCATCCACATCCAGAATCATGGACTGGGAGTTGGTGCCCAGGCTGATGCCATAGTATTTACCATCTACCAGACCACCCTGGAGATACGCCTCATCCACATTGGAGATATCAATGGTGCCATCTTCAAAATAGGGGTCCAGCGGTGCCAGCAGACCGCGTTTGGCCCACTCAGACAGGTAGGCATAATCGTGCTGCATGACGCAGGGCAGACTGCCACCCGCGGCCTGGGTGTTCAGGCGCGTCCAGTAATCAGTGAAGTTGGCAAATTCATAAACAATATCCACGCCTGGATTTTCGGCTTCGTACATTTCCACAACCTTGATGGTACGGTCGTGCCGGTTTTGCGACCCCCACCAGGTCAGTTGCAGTTCGATGGGGTCCTGAGCCTGAACCACCATCCCGATAGACAGCAACATCACCACCGCTACTAAACCGATGACAAGTGAGTATTTGGGACGGGACATAAGTGAACTTCCTTTCAAATATTTGTTGTGTCTCGTCTGAGACCTCGAAAAGTTTACTTGACCGGTCAATTTGATTTTATAACAAATTCAGAGTAAAATGCAACTAATTACTCAACTTAAATCCGCTTTTCCAGCGTTTTCTCCCGGTAATTTTGTTCACTTTATTCATGTGGTAACGTGAACGGTCAAGTTGTTTTAGCTGTTTTGTCAGGTTTTTATGGTTGATAAAAAGAAAACCGTCACTATACGCGACATTGCCAGAATGGCGAATGTCTCCTATCAAACAGTATCCCTGGTCATTAATGACAAACCGGGTGTATCTGATCCTACCCGCCAGCGTGTTCAGCAGGTCATGCAGGAACTCGACTACCATCCCAATAAAGTGGCGCGCATGTTAACGACCAATCGCTCCCATACTCTGGAGCTGTTTGTGGTGGATGTGCAGTATGGTGGACGGCTGGCGGACTCGACGAAAAATATGGCCCACGTTGCCAAAGAAGCGGGTTACAGCCTGTTAATTTCAGAGGCCGAGTCGTCTCATCTGGGAGAGGCTTTTGACAGCGCGGCGGCCCGCATGATTGATGGCATTGTGATGTATGCGCCCCGACTGAAAATGTCTGACCGCGAATTAGACAAATTATGTAACGGCCTGCCGTTGGTGCGCCGGGATTACGTACCGGGTTCAAAGCTGGCCTGGGTGGGCTTTGATCAGGTTTACGCCACCCGGCTGGCGGTTGAACACCTGCTCGAACTGGGACATCAGCATATCGCTGCCATCCCCCCGGATGCTGATCTTATTAATGGATACTGGCGTTATACCACCTGGAAAAACGTGTTGCTAGAAAACGGCCTCGAACCGGGGCCTTCATGTGCCGGGGATTACTCTATGAAAAGCGGCTACGAAGCGGCGCATAAACTGCTCGACAGCGGCCAATATTTTACCGCCCTGATGGTGGGGACGGATGGCATGGCACAAGGGGCGCTGCGAGCACTGCACGAGCGGGGCCTGCGCGTGCCCAGGGATATTTCGGTGATTAGTTTTGACAATACCGAGCTTGCCAGCTATACCGAGCCGCCGCTGACAACGGTGGAATTTCGATTTCTCAAACAGGATGAAATCGCCATAAAATATCTTATCGAGATTATCAACGATCCCAACATGGAACTGCACCAGCGCGTTCTGATGGCTGACCTGGTGCTTCGTGAAAGTACCCGTCCTATCCATAAATAAATCAAACTAGAGGGTATTTTTAATTATGAATTTAAAATATCAAATAGCTTTTGAATTTGCCGCCAAGCAGCTTAAACATCTTGTTGAACAGCATCCCGATTACTTCCCCATGTATACTGTTGGCGGCCAATGGAAACACGGCGGCGAAAGCTGGACGAATTGGTGTGAGGGTTTTCTGGGCGGGCAGTTGTGGCTGCTTTATGCTTATACCGGTGATGACTGGTGGCGAATCAAAGCCGAACATTACTCCTGTTTAATCGAACACCGCAAAACCGACCGGGCAGTTCATGATCTGGGCTTTTTATTCTGGTCAACCTGGAAGCGCTGGTTTGATTTGATTCATGACCCGGCTATTAATGAGGTTGTGGTGGAAGCTGGAACCACCCTGGCACAGCGTTTCCAGGAAAAAGGACAGTATCTCGCTTCTTTTGTGGCTCCTGAAAGTTTGTTTATTGACATTATGATGAATGTGGGCATTATTTTTTATGCCGCCCGGCAGAAGCAGGATGCCAACCTGGAACGGATTGCCCGGCAGCACTGCCTGACCACCCGTCGTTATCTGGTGCGCGGGGATGGCAGTACCTCCCATGAAGGGCTTTTTGATCCTCAAACCGGCGTCTTTTTACGGCAAAGCACCCATCAGGGCTGGCGCGACGATTCCTCCTGGGCACGCGGCCAAGCCTGGGCGATTTACGGTTTCAGCACGGTTTATCAGTTCACCCACGACCTCCGTTTCCTGAACACAGCGGAAGCGTGCGCCAACTATTACCTTGAAAACACGCCCGAACACGGCGTTCCCCCCAATGACTGGCTGGAACCTGACCCAGCGCTGCCCTATGAAAGTTCCGCGGCAGCGATTACCGCCAGCGGCCTGCTTGACCTGTCCCGGCTGACCGGTGACGCAGCCCGCGCACGGCTGTATCACGATTATGCCCTGCGAATACTGGACACACTCACCGAACCGGAATTCCTCGCTATTCAGACGCCAGGCTGGGAAGGGATTCTCAAACACGGCATGTACCACCAGCGCAAAGGGTTAGGCGTGGACGAAAGTGTGATGTGGGGCGATTATTTCTTTTTAGAAGCGCTGAGCAAAGTGGTGCAGCATGGCTGATCAACGTCTGGCACTCGTGACCGGAGCCAGCCGGGGCATTGGGCGCGGGATTGCGCTGGCGCTGGGACAGAGGGACTGGTTGGTGGTGGTCAATTATCGCGCCAACCACGAGGCCGCCGAAGAAACCGTCCAAACTATTCGACGCGGCGGCGTTACCTCCGCCGCCATTCAAGGGGATATCAGCCAGGATACTGATCGCCGCCACATCGTTGACAAGATCGTCAACCAGTACGGAGGGATTGATCTCCTAGTGAACAATGCCGGTATGGCCCCCCGCCAGCGGCTTGACCTCCTGCAAATGACGGAAGCCAGCTACGATGAAGTGATGGCAACCAATTTGAAAGGCCCATTTTTCCTGACGCAGTTGGTCGCCCGAACCATGATCGAGCGGCTTAAGCGCGGTGTGGATGCGGCGCAAAAACCTATGATTATCAACGTCGGTTCCATCAGCGCTTACACCAGCAGCCCCAATCGCGCCGAATACTGCCTGTCGAAAGCCGGTTTTGCCATGATGACCGCCCTCTTTGCCGATGCGCTGTCCCAATACGGCATCGCCGTTTATGAAGTACGGCCTGGCATCATCGAAACTGATATGACCAGCGGCGTCGCCAGCCGCTATGAACGGTTAATCGAACAGGGACTAACGCCGATTCAGCGCTGGGGGCAGCCGGAA
>DATALK010000314.1:0-1991 GCA_036261085.1 Phototrophicaceae bacterium
TCAGACCCGGATTAACCTTCGCCTTCGCCGACGGGTTCTTTCGCGGTGGTGACACTCATCCATTCGGGACGATCCCCGCGCAGGTGGCCGTAAAGCGGGCGCTCATTGCGCAGGATGTCCACAAAGGCCATGATGTCGCGGATATTGAGGAACATATACCCCTTGTTGGCGGTCACATCGTACATCGGGTCGGGCACCGTGCTGTCATCATCAATGAAGTAGATGTCCATGCTGTACTCGCCGCCGGTACAGCGGACAATCGCCCGCACCCGCACCGTGACGCCGTTGAAGTTCATCAGTTCCAACTGCCGCCAGATAATCATATATTCTTTGATTTCGAAGACTTTGACTTCCATTGCCGTTTGCCCTTCTCTCATCAATTGCGGTGATACGATTCCTCGGCGCGGCTTCCTGCCAGCGAAAAGCCGGGAGATACGGGTTTACCGTCGCGTTTAACTTCAGCAATTGTAGCAGGAAATGAATGGCCTCACCCATGCACCCCCACCTTACGATCCCGCCGCGCGGGTAATTTCAACCGTGATTTCGCTGTTAGTCTGGTTGCCAACGGCATCAATGGCGACGGCGCTGAAGGTTTCCGTCCCGGTGCGAGTGATGTCCCAATCGAAGCCATACGGCCAGGATTCGTCATCACCGAGGCGCTGGCCGTTGTGGTAAAACTCCACCCGGCTGATGGAATAATCGTCCTGTACCTCAGCGGTAAGCGTCACGGCGCGATCTGTCGGCCAGCGGTAGATGTAGCCCGGTTCTCCTGCCGCCAGGGTAATCGTCGGCGGCGTGTTGTCTACCGTCACCTGCACAGATTTGGATTCGAGCGTGTTATCGGTGCGGACGACGGTCAGCAGCAGGTTATACAGGCCGCTGCTCAGACCGCTGGTATCCCATTGGCCCAGAGTGGCCCCGCGCTGGAACACGGTTTGCCGTTCGCCAATTTGCAACCACTGCGCCGGATTCGGGCCTTCACCATACGAAAGTTGGTAATACTGCATATTGGCCGGGTCCAGTGTGCCGCGCACATCCACCACCCCGCCGATGTACGCAAACGGCTGCGGCTGCAAAATCTGCACCGAGCTGAACAATTCGGGGCGGCTGACATAATCATAATCTTCCGGCGGCAGCGGCATATTATTGGCGCGCCACCAATCGGCGGCTTCCGCGGGAGGCACAAAAAACAGGCTGTCGGAGCGTAATTCCGGCGGCGTGCTGGTGGTCGCCCGCTGGCCGGTCTGACTGTTCACCTGCACCGTCTGCCAGTAGGTATCCACCTGATTGGGCAAATAGCCCGCGATAAAAATCTCGTTCCGTACAGGGCAGGCGTTGTTGGGCAGCAAGCCCGAACGGCCACAGACGGCCTGATCCACAATCGCCGCCGGACGCGGCCATTCGGTGGCTGGCAAAGCGTCCCGGTCATGGGCGTACTGCATTACCGCCGACCAGACCGAGGGCGCGCCCGATAAGTTGTACATATCGAGCGTCATGGCGGCATTGTCGCCGCGTCCCAGGTGAACACCCACCACCAACTGCGGCGTATACCCGATGGCCCAACTGCTGATCCCATCCCCGGCCAAACCGCTGACCATCGCGGCGGGGCGGTTCAGTTCCAGGCTGTTCCCCTCGCCTAAGGTGCGCTGGCGGTTCACACTGTCAGCCAGGATGTCGTTAATCAGATAACCCAAACCGGCCTCAAAGACGCCGACCTCATTGAGCGTCACCTGATCGGGCGTGTATTCCCATAAAACCTGGCCGCTCTCGTCCTCAATTTTTAAAACGGCGACAGGGTTGCGCTGGCGATAGCCACGCCCCACCGCTTCTACGGGCAGACCGCGCATATAACCCATCGTGGCAAACACCGAGTAAGCATAAGTCACATCTAACACGGCCACCTGCCCGCCGCGCTCTAATAAGGAAAGATCATACCGACCATCTTCGCCCAGGCTGTTTAAGCCGATGCGGTGGGCGATTTGCAGAATTTT
>DATALK010000321.1:0-1891 GCA_036261085.1 Phototrophicaceae bacterium
GATGAGAATCATTATCGCCGCCAGGATCGCCCCCCACCGGCCTAACCAGCGCCGGAACAGCAAGGGGAACATCACCATCAGCACCCCCAACACCGCCGGATAAATCCGCGCCGTGAAGTCATTATCCCCGAACAACGCATAATTCAGCGCCGTCACATGGAACAGAATTGGCCCGTGCATCAGGGGGGTATGCTGATAAATCCCGTTCTGATACAGGTCATACGAAAACTTGGTGTGCAGGCTTTCGTCGTGGCTCATCACCCGCGCACCCAGATTGTAAAAGCGCGTAAAAATCGCCAGCACTAAAATCACCAGAAAAACGGCGACTTCCCAGTTCAGCGCCAGCACCCCCTGGCGGGGACGGCTGGCAACCGGGGGTTCATATTCAGCAGTCGTTACAAGTTGTCTGATCGTCGTCATAAATCCTCATTCGCAGGAGCAGCAGTCGCGCCGGACACCGGCGCTTCACCGGGTTTGGCTTCCGGCGTGGCCGCCCCCTGATTCACTGTCACCGATAAAGCAATCGCCGTTCCCTGAAGGCCGGAGGCCGTAACGCCCGCGGTTTGCGCCGCCGTCAGGGCCAGCGGCGCGGGTTGGGTCGGCGGTGCCGCCAGGGTCACGTCCCGGCGACCACCCACCACCCAGGGAAACAATAACACCAGCATAGCGGCCACCATTGCCAGCCCATACCGAACCTGATACCAATTGGTCGCCGCCGAACGGCGCGGCTGTTTCATTTCGACCTGGATGGACGCCCACACCCGGTCAAACCGGGGTGTATCCCCCCGCCCGATCAGCGGAACGGTCACTTGTAATTCGCGCGCCAGTTCCCGCTGCTGCTGATAAACCGCGTAACAGGCCGGGCAATCATCCAGATGATACGCCACGCGCCGCCGCAAATGCGGCTTCAGTTCATTATGAATGTAGCCCACCAGATGTTTCTGGCATTCCCGACAGGTCATCATAGCGTTTCAACACTCAGCCACTCATCCAACACCGCTTCCGACTGCAACCGTCCCCGCAGCCGGTCATGGGCCAAACGCACTCGGCTTTCCGCCGTCTTTTGCGGACAACCAATCACCTCCGCCATTTCGCGGTAGGTCAGTCCATGTCCATACCGCAGGATCACCGCTTCGCGCAGCGTGGGCGACAGTTCCCGCAGCGCCCCGGTCAGCGCGACATGGGCGTCCTTTTGCGCCAGACAGGCTTCTGGCCCGTCCGACTTCGGCGCGGGCAAATCCGGCGACAGCAGTTGCGACAGGTTCAGCAGCGGCAGCCGTTTCCGCCGGTATAAATTGCGGCAGCGGCTTAAGGTGATGGTGTATAACCACGTTTTAAAAGCCGCCCGCGTGGCGTCGTAGCGGTGCAGATTGCGGAAGGCATACACAAAGGCTTCCTGCATCACATCCTCGGCATCCTGGCGATTCAGCAGCAAACTGTAACACAGGCGGTAAATCGCCGGGGCAAACTGCTCGTATAACTCGGCAAAACCCCCTTGATCGCCTTGCAGGCAGCGCGTTATCAATGCCTCAATTAAGTCGGTTGGTTGGCTCATCAACGGCCTCGATTGGTTGCTTCACAGGTTTATACACGCGGCCCCACCGTTTTCCTTAGCCCTGGAGCGGATCAAAAGGAACACCATTATAAATATCCTGCCGCAGCCATAAAATCGTCACCGTCAGCGGCGTCGCGGGCAGCCGCACCCGGCGCTGGGACCACCACGCCGGAAAATCCAGCCACCGCACGGCCTGGGCGTTCCAGGTATGCGTGATGACAAACCGTTCGCCAACATAGCTGCCACCCAGGTCAGGACTGGTCGCCAGTTCCGGCAACAGGACAATTTCCTGCGCCCGCGCGTCGTTGATGTCCTGGATAAAGCGCGCATTCGGAT
>DATALK010000323.1:0-4412 GCA_036261085.1 Phototrophicaceae bacterium
GTGGTCAACGGCTTCTGCCCGTTTATGTTCCTGCCGAACAGCAGCTTCTTCCACCGGATTCACCGCTATTTCCGTATGCGCGGCAAGGATGTCGCCGCCTGATTGTCCTGGCCTGACAACTAAGCTATCACCCAGCCAGACATTTAAAGTCTGGCTGTTTCTTTTTTGTTTTAGCGACCAGCACCAGGGAGGCAAAGATGTTTGATTATGACCAATTAGCCGCTGAATATGCGCGCAACCGGCAGATTAACCCCGAGGTTATGCGCGCTTTGAGTGAGGCTGGCGCGGTCACGCCCAAATCGCAGGTTTTGGAAGTGGGGTGCGGAACCGGTAATTATATCATGGCGCTGGCGGCCAGCACCGGCTGCTGCGCCTGGGGTGTGGAACCGTCGGCGGAAATGCTGAATCATGCCCAACAGCGGTTGTCGCCGGTGCAGTTCCAGCCGGGCCAAGCGGAGCGGATAAATTTGCCGTCCTCAACGTTTGATCTGGTCTTCACGGTAGATGTGATTCATCACGTTACAGATCGTCCAGCGTATTTCCGGGAAGTCTACCGGCTATTAAAACCCGGTGGCCGCGTCTGCACCGTGACCGACTCGGAAGCGATTATTCGCCGCCGCCAGCCGCTTTCCACTTACTTTCCCGAAACAGTAGAACCGGAACTCAAACGGTATCCGGCACTGGCTGATCTGCACACGTACATGGCCGAGGCGGGATTCGCGCACATCGAGGAACAAAACATCGAGTTTATTTATGCGCTGACGGACATTCAGCCGTACCGCGCCCGTGCTTATTCGGTGCTGCATCTCATTACTGATGCCGCGTGGCAGGCGGGCCTGAAACGCCTGGAAATGGACTTGCAGCGGGCTGGCCGCATTCCGGCGGCTTCGCTGTATGTGCTGCTGTGGGGGCAAAAATAGGCTGTTCGGTGGATAGAAAGAGTAGCCACCTGCCTCAAACACTTGCGTCCGCTTCTTCATAAAATAAGAGTTAGCTGAATCAGATTGATGGTACGGTGAAGAAGTGGAGGTAAGGCGATGTTTCCCTTGCAGGATATTAATCCCCGGCGGCGGACACCGATTCTAACCTACACGTTGATAGTCCTCAACGTGCTGGTGTTTTTGTGGGAGATGAGTTTGGGGCAAAACGGGCTGGAGCGGGCGTTTTTTGACCTGGCGGCGGTTCCCGCCAACCTGACGAACAATCCATTCTCGCTGGAAGCGTTCCTGGACATTATGCGCAGTATGTTTTTACACGGCGGCTGGGATCATATCCTGGGCAATATGCTGTATCTGTGGCTGTTCGGGGATAACCTTGAAGATCGGCTGGGCGGAATTCTCTATCTGGTGCTGTACTTCGCCAGCGGCTTTGTCGCCACTATCGCGCAGACGGTGATTGACCCGACTTCCACCATTCCGATGATTGGGGCCAGCGGCGCGATTGCCGGGGTGTTGGGCGGCTATCTGCTGATGTTCCCCGGGGTGCGGGTGCGTGGGATTGTTCCCATTGGGCGGATTTCGCAACTGGCGGAAATGCCCGCCTGGACAGTGTTGGGCCTGTGGTTTGTGCTGCAACTGGTGCAGGGCTTCGGCTCATTGGGCGCTTCCGCTGAATACGGCGGCGGGGTGGCGTTCTTTGCACATATCGGCGGCTTTATCGCGGGGCTGGTGCTGACCTGGATTTTTATGCGGATGGTGCCGCAGCCGCCAGCGTCAGACCGGCGGCAGATGTTGTATCAGCGCAGTACACGCGGGATATAGCCGGGCAGGGGGCGAGGCACTGCCTCGCCCCTACCATGTTTAACCGTTTTTCGGTTTTTCCTCGTCCTGGTCGTCATCTTCGGCGAGGGCGGCGTTGATCTTGCGCTGGAGGTCGGGATCAATTGTTGCTGATGGCCCGACACCGGTATAGATACCCCGTCCATTGCCATTATGCGCACTGGTAAACAGCCCTTCGTTCTTGATCTTGAAATTGCGGATACTGTTCTGGCTGCCGGGGCGCATCAGCATAAACGCGCCCAGAGCAATCAGCACCAGCGGCAAACCTAGACCGCCTAGTAAACCACCGTGAAAGAGGAAGAGTTCACACAGCACCGCAATGGCTACAAATGCGCCGCCACCCCAGCGGACAAAACCACTGCCGACATTGTAGGTATTTTCTTCATTGGCGCGACGGCCCATAAACTGCAAGGCCAACCCCAGGAAAACCGGGTACAGCAGCCACATATAAGCCCAACTGATCCAGTTGCCGGTGAGATTCTGGTACATCAGAATCAGACCCGTGCCGGTGATGATCGAACCGGGAACGGCTAATCCCGCCTGCCCTTTATCACCCTTGTTGGCAAAGTACAGGAAGGCTGCGCCGGGGCCGATGATAAAAAACGGCCACAGCAGCCCAAACAGGCTGAAGTTAAAAACCTGCGCGAGCAAAAAGAGGACGCCAAAACCGATTAAACTGATGGCGGCAATCCCTCTGCCGGTATCCTGATTAGTATTCATGGTGGTATTTCTCCCTGATGTTTCGTTGTTCTATTCCCTATTTACGTAGGGAGAAAACCCAAAGTTGCAGTTTGCGGGGGATTGGTTGTTGAAAACAAAATAGCCCACTTAAACTGGGCTATTAAAGCATAAACGATTGGTGCTGTCGCCGTACCCCAATAAATTAGGGTTGTTGCCGCCTATCTTATGGCAACAACGACGTTACCCCGTTTGTGGCCGGTGTCTACGTACCGGTGGGCCTCGGCCATCTGTGCCAAAGAATAACAGCGATCAATCACGGGTTTTAACTGTCCTGCTTCCGCCAGCCTGGTGAGGAAATTTAAATCTTCACTGTGCAGTTTGGGAGTGCCGTCATCAACCGATAGATATGTCCCGTTTGGTTTCAGGATTTGGGCGAACGGCAGCCTGGCGCTTTTTTTCTTCCCAACGGCGTCAAAAATAAAGTCGTACAATTCGCCCCGGTTGGTTACATCCTCCTGGGTGTAATCAATGACCTGATCGGCTCCCAATGCTTTCACGAACTCAAGATTAGCGGTGCTGCATACGCCGGTCACTTCCGCCCCATAATATTTGGTGAGTTGAACGGCAGCAGTGCCGTTGGCTCCCGAAGCGCCATAAATCAGCACTTTCTGTCCAGTTTGGATGTTTCCTTTTTTCAAAAAATGAAGAGCCAACATGCCGCCATAAGGAATGGCCGCCGCTTCTTCATAAGTCAGATTGGCGGGTTTTAAGGCGATGACACTGGTTTCCGGCAGACATATATACTCCGCATAAGCGCCAAACCGCATGGTGTTAAAGGCATACACCGAATCCCCTGGCTTAAATCGGGTTACACTTTTGCCGATTGTTTCGATTTCGCCCGCTAAGACCATCCCCAGAATCGGGTTTCGGGGTTTGGTAAACCCCAGCACCAGCCCCATCATAAAGCCCATCAGACTCCGGCGCGGCAGTTTAAACCCGCGAATGATACAGTCACTCGCGGTAACGGCGGTGGCATGAATGCGGATAAGGACTTCATTGGTTTTCGGAAGCGGTTTTTTGACCTCTCGAAGTTGCAGCACTTCCGGCGGGCCATAGGCAGTACAGACAACGGCTTTCATGATTCCCCCAATCGTTTTATTTTTCATAATGGCATTATCGTTCTGTACGACAAAAGCCCGCTCTATGTTGCTCTATGAGGCGCAGTTTTGACTGAGGCGGGGATGGGGTGGGGCGATGGGTTTAATCGCCCCATTTGTACCAAGATAAGCGTTCTTGCCGCCAGAGGCTCAAAGCCCTCTGGCTGAATCGGGCAGCCTTCGGCTGCTGTAAGCCCACTGAAGGGACTAGTTAATACCTGACTAAATTCTTATCAGCCCCTTTAGGGGGCTTGGCTTTTCCTGGTAGCCCTGGGTTTTGAACCCAGGGCGGCGCACCGGCGAGCGTCTATAGGCGATTGGTCAAATCGCCTCGATAGAAGTCTGGCGTTATCGGCTTATTGCAGCAGGACGCGGGCGTTTTCGGCGTTCCAGTACATATTCACTTCCTGGCCGTCCTCAAAGAACGTATCGGAACGCAGGCCGAAGTTCTGGACGCGCGCGACCACTTCCTGTTCGCCGGGAATGCGAATGACATAGCGCGTATCGGTGCCGATATAAACATCGTGCTGCACGCGCCCGCGAATGAGGTTCATATTGGGGACGCGCGTCAGCGATTTCATGTATTCTTCGGTGGTTTCCTGCGAACCTTCTTCGTATTCGACCACACCCTTCACTGGGAACAGGTTGATTTTTTCCGGGCGCAGCGCCACTGTGACTTTTTGCCCGGAAAAAATCAACCTGTTCCCAGTGAAGGGTGTGGTCGAATACGAAGAAGGTTCGCAGGAAACCACCGAAGAATACATGAAATCGCTGACGCGCGTCCCCAATATGAACC
>DATALK010000348.1:0-22940 GCA_036261085.1 Phototrophicaceae bacterium
GAACAGTGAATGTATGGAGGGTAAATGCCGCTGGCGGCAAAACTGCTTAAAAACGGGATTGGAGTTAAGTGGGGCCAACGGCCCCACTTTCGATCACTGAATTTTGCCGCGAATTTCCCACAGCACGATTTCCGGCGGGCAAAGGAAGGCAGCGAAGTGGATTTCACCTATCTGCGTAATCTCCTTGATGTGACCGACGGCAACCTGGGCGCGCATCTGCACAAGCTGGAAGAAGCCGGTTACATTGCCGTTCAAAAAACGTTCGTCGAACGCAAGCCGCGCACTTTTGTCACCGTCACGGCGGAGGGACGCCAGGTCTTTCGGGAACATGTGGCGGCTCTGGAAGTTATTCTGAAAGGGAAGTAAAAAATGATGGATACTGTCGTCCACGTTGAAGGACTGCACATGATCTACGGCGCGACCACTGCGGTGGCGGACATCTCCTTTGAAGTTCGCCAGGGCGAAATCTTTGGGGTGGTGGGACCGAACGGGGCGGGGAAGACCACCACGATTGAATGTCTGGAAGGACTGCGTAAACCCAGTCAGGGCCAGATTCGTGTCCTGGGGTTAGACCCGGAACGCGACGGCCAGAATCTGCGGAAACGCATCGGGATGCAGTTGCAGCAGTCCAACCTGCCTGACCGGATGCGCGTCTGGGAGGCGCTGGATTTGTATGCGTCGTTCTATCCCCAAACCGCCGACTGGAACGAACTGCTGGCCCAGTTGGGTCTGGAAGAAAAACGGAATACGCCCTTCGCCAAACTGTCCGGCGGGCAGAAACAACGCCTGTTTATTGCGCTGGCGCTGCTCCTGGAGCCGGAGTTAGTCTTCCTGGACGAACTGACCACCGGTCTCGATCCCCAGGCCCGACACGCCATCTGGGACTTAATCCGTGATGTGCGCGCCAGGGGCAAAACCGTCATCCTGAGTACTCATTTTATGGAAGAGGCCGAGCGCCTGTGTGACCGGATTGCTATTCTGGAGCATGGCCGGATTATCGCACTGGACACCCCGGCGGCGCTCATTCATCGTCTGGATGCCGATCAGGGCGTGCTTTTCAGCCTGAAAGACCGCCTCACTCCGGCACTGGAAAAAGCCTTAATGCAGGTTGGTCGGCTTGAGCTTCGGGGTGAGCAGGTTGCCGTCTATGGAAAAGATGACCAGCAAACCACGTTGGTGGGCGGAGTCGTCCGCGTGCTGACCGAACATGGCATCCCCTTTCGTGATCTGCGTACCGAGCAGCCCACGCTAGAAGATGTGTTTCTGAACCTGACTGGTCAAAAGTTAACTGCCTGAGGTGTAAGATGAAAAGCCTGCTAAAAATGACCTGGATGGAAGCCAAACTGTTCCTGCGTGAGCCGGTTGGCGCCTTTTTTACGCTGGTGTTCCCTTTGCTGATGCTGTTGATTTTCGGCACGATTTATGCCAGCCAACCGGCAACAGCATCCGGCGAACCGGGGTCAATCAGTAGTTTGATACCCGCTTTCACCGCCATGATTATCGGCCAGACGGGCCTGATGTCCGTAACCATCACGATGGCAACCTACCGGGAAAATGGGATTTTGCGCCGTCTGCGTACCACTCCGGTCAGCCCGCTGGTAGTCATGGTCGCCCAGGTCATCGTGGTCTTTACTATGACCAGCCTGGGAATGCTCCTGCTTCTGATCGCCGGTAAGCTGCTCTACAATGTGAGCTTTGCGGGCAATCTTTTTAACATCCTGGGGGGCTTCATCCTGGGCAGTCTGAGTTTCTTCGGGCTGGGGTTTATCCTGGCGGGTATCATGCCCACCGCGCGCACCGCCCAGGTGGTCGCCCTGGTGCTGCTGTACCCGATGTTGATCCTTTCCGGGGCCGCCTGGCCGCGTGAACTGATGCCCGACACCATCCAGAGCCTCTCCGCCTGCTTGCCGCTGACCTACGTCGTTAACCTGCTGCATGGGCTGTGGCTGGGCGAACCCTGGAGCAACCATCTGCTGGATGTGGCCGTGCTGGTGGGGATGCTCCTGCTTGGTGTGATCGTTTCGGCCAAAACCTTCCGCTGGGAGTAAAACCATACCCGCAAGGGATGCCCGATAAACTAATCTGCTGTTTGTAGACATTCGCTACTGTAGGGGCTGGCATACAAACCTTGCCCCTACGGAACCGCCATTACTGTCCCACGCCCTTCAAAACCATGTCGGCCAACGCCGCCGCAAGCTGTTCCGGGTTTTCCCACAGCGCTTCCGAGACCGGGTCTCCGGCAATCACGATGATTTGCAGCCCGAATAAAATGCTCATAAAAATGCGTGTTAAGGTTGGCACATCCACATCGCGGAGCTGACCGCGTTCGACCCGCTGCTGAATATGCGCTTCAATCATGTGGAGCGCGGGCAGGACAAATTCGTGGCTGTACCGTTCCCGCAGTTCCTCGTGATGCAGAATTTCCGGCAAAACCCCGAAAACCAGCTTTTGATAGGGCGCGATCAGCCGCATTCGTTCGGTGACATAATACCGAACAAACTCGCCCAAATCCTGATCGAGCGCCGCGTCCAGCATCGTCTGTTGTACGTTTAGCCGCGCCAGCCCGCCCAGAATGGCAATAATCAAATCATCCTTGCTGGCAAAATAGTTGTAAATCGTGCCTTCGGCCACGTCCGCCGCTTCGGCAATGTCTTTGGTCGTGGCGCGATGATAGCCTTTTTCCGCAAACACCTGCGCGGCGGCTTCTAAAATTTGCTGCTTGCGCTCGGCTATCCGCCGTTCGCGCCGGGAGATGTCCTGGGTCATGGTTAATACTGCCTCTGTTTTGCGCCCAATTTAATTTCTTGAATAGCGGCCAGCACGGAGGTTCACAGGTTTCGTCGGTAAACAGGAGCGGGGTTGGCGTTGGAACAGGTTGAAACGCATGGTTGCTCAGAATGAAGGCCAGCAAGCCTATGATTAACTTAAGAAGGTTCATTTCGGATATCGAATTGTTAGGTATCGCACCTTTATTGCCCGTGCTCGAACCGTTTCCACAACCTATCTTACCCCAAAACACTAAACAAACGTTCGAACAAATGTTTACTCCACCACCCGCGTTTCCCCTTATACTGTCTTTAGCGATTATTCGGGGGCGCATCCATGTTGCTGCGTTTTGACTATAGACTTATCTTGCAGCAGCGGCGGCAGTCCCCCCTCCTGCTCTGCCGCTGCCAACTTTGCCAAATCACTCTGTGCCTTTGTGCCGCTGTGTCTCCGTATTACGCTTTTCTCTTTTCCTTTGCGCCTTACACCCCCGGCTCCCGGCCCAGTTCAAAACGCGGCCCGATGCCCGGCCCCGCCAGCTTAATCATTGGCTGGTCGAGCGGGGTTGTCCACTTCGTCCACTTCGCCGATTTGAAGAAGAAGTTGCAGACCGAATCAGTCTGTTTGTAGCCAGTGTTGGGTTTATCCGGCAGAAATTGGGTGATGATTTGTTGGTACAGCGGGTCGGTCAGCAGGAGCAGCGGGTTAATAATCCACTCGTCCATAAACCGCACTTCAAAGTGGCAGTGATTCCAACCGCCGTTAATGGACTCGTGTTCGATGTTTGCCACCACCGTGTCCGGCGTGATCGCCTGACCGGGCGTGAAGGCGCGCGGGTTGGTGATATGCTGGTAAATGAAAGTGTACGGCCCGTTTTTCAGGATGACGCGCGTGTTATTTTTGCTCGGAAACTCGGTTTTGACATACTCGCCCTGAACGCCCGCGTATACCGGAATCCCGGCGCGCAGATTATTGCCCAAATCCAGGCCGCCGTGCAATCCCTGCGAATACTTATCGTAACCGTACTGCCGCCCCTGGGTATACGCCCACATATTATTGCCAAAATACTGAAACCACTGCATATCTTTCAAATCTACCGGCAGGCGCGTCACCAGCGCCCCGCGTCCTGGCAGGTCTTCGGGGCGCGGCCCGTTGGGGCCAATATACGGCAGATCGGGAATCGTCCCCGGTTCGGCCAGAAACACGGTTTTGCCATCCACGCTTTGGATCGCCGACCAGCCCAAATCATGGCGCGCCCAGAAATACCCATCGGCTTCCACGACAGTATCCAGGTCAACTTCGATCACCTTCCCTCGTTTGAGCATGATGATGATAAAGCCGCGCGGGTCGGTGGATGGCTGCGCGCGGACCTTAGTCGGCTGCGCGACTTGCAGCGCCATTTTGCCTTTGTAATGCGCGG
The DNA here is from genome assembly GCA_036261085.1 of Phototrophicaceae bacterium. Lineage (GTDB taxonomy): Bacteria > Chloroflexota > Anaerolineae > Aggregatilineales > Phototrophicaceae > CFX2. The sequence goes on from DATALK010000348.1 coordinate 4,187, forward strand.
GCAGCGGCACATGAATGGGTTTTTTCACCCCCTCCAACCCCGCCGGGGCGGCGTCAAACACTTCTTTCAGAAAAATCTCACGCCCGTTGGTGCTGCATTCCGCCGTCCAGCCCTGATCGTGTTTCCACCAGACATATCCGCCCGCTTCCGTGCGGGAGGTCGGATCAACCTTGATTTCGGCCTTCTGAAACAGTTTTACGGTGGTACGGGAGCCATTCGGCTGCGTGCGCACGCTCACACTGGGCACAGCGACGCGAAACCGGCGCGGTGTGCCGGGGGGCAGTTGGCTGAGGTCAAACATAAACACCTCGTCGCCCTCCGCATTCCGCGCTGCCGACCAGCCCTGAGCGTGTTTCACCCACACATAGCTGCCCTTCGGCATCGGCTCTTCCGTCACGACCACTTCCGCGCCGTTTTGCAGAAAGGTTCCCAACCGCTGACCGTCCGGCTCCTGGCGAATGCCCACCGGCCCATCAATGACTTTATAGCGTCGTTCCTGTGCAATGTTTGATCTCCATCAATCCACCAGCATTACGATTACATTTTATCCAAAAACGACCATTTGCTGCCCACCGGTTAACCAACGTTTAACGCCAGTGACAAGCTGGCCGGTGACAGGAACCCAAACGAAGGCGAATCATGGTAAGGACGTAGCTGGCCTCGTCCGTTTAAGAATCAGCAGCGTTCAAATGGATTTGCCAAATAAAATCAGCGGGCGACGGAGAGCAGCCAGTACAACCGCGCCTGACATTTCGACTGATCTGGCTCGTTGTCGGGATGAATCAGATGACTTTCCCAAAAGACCGGCGTTCGATCCAGGGGGTAGCGCTGTTCCTGATGCCACGATTCCAGCGTTTGCCACGCTTCTTTCAACCCATAATACGGGCCAACATGCAGGAGCGTTGCCAGCAGCCCCGCCGGAATTTCGACGATTTGAACCGGCTCATCTCCCGTGATGGGAGCCGCTATCGGGAATCCGGCCCCGATAGTCCAAACAGTGGGGCTTTCCATCTGGTAATAAAAACTGACCGGGTGGCCCGCTGGTTCAACTCCCTGCGCTTGCAGATACGCCTTGACCTGCGCACAACACCGACGCTGGTCGTCGCCAATGGTCTGGGGACTGGTTTTAGTTTTAATGAGCGCCATCCACTGCGCTGGGGCTTCAATGATCTCAACCTTCCCGGACATGCTTGCTTCCTTTCGATTAAAACCCAGAATATATGTTCTTTGCAGAAATTATCGTATGCCTGATGTTCGGGGATGTCAAGTCAGTTTCAGGGATTGTTGGGGCTGGGTTTTAAAAGCGAACAACCGGCGTTGATTTTTAGTCGTGCCGGTTGTTCATCCAGGAGGTGTCCGTCACCCGGTGAACGATGAGGGGCAATCACGCTGCCCGATGACGGGGGAGTTGGTTAGCGGAGGCGGAGCGCCCTCGCCTGAGGGCGCTCCCTGGAGGTTGACATTAGCTGGAGAAAGCGGTGGTTTCCCAGGCAAAGCTGTAGACTTTACCTTCGGCATCCGCCGGGGCCACAACCCAGAACGTGCCGGAGGAGTAATGCAGGCTGTAGCCGTCAGCTTCAATCACTGACACCGCGCCGCTCATCAGTTGTTTCACTGCTGCCACATCCGCCTTCACCACCAGGTGGCCGGTTTCGGTCACGGGATCAATCGCCAGCAGTTCAAGGCCGGTCACGACTTCATAGTTGGTGGTGTCGTCGTTCGTCCGCGTTTCTGTCGTGTAATAAACGGCTACTGGCGCGCTCATATCGAAGGCATTAATACGCCCATCGGTGAACTTCCAGGCCACATCGCCGTCGCCGATATCCACTGTCGTAATCCCATCACCGGCCTGGGCGACAGAAACCGCCGTCATTGCCAGCACCGTCACGACCAGCATTGTTACGATCCACTTCTTTGACATTATCGGTACTCCTTTTGTTGTACGTTGTGTACTTTGTTTGCGTGTTCAGGCATTTATTAGCCTGTCTGTATGATGCCAGCGCGGTGTGCAAAAGTAGTGAAGAGGTCGTTTAATTCGTATGCAAGTCTGATGAGCGCGCCATGAGAAGATCGAACGCTTTGGGGAATGAGGCAGGACGGTTCGGGAACCCATATACATCCAGCTAATGTCTATGGGTGGTGAACCGCCCCTGAACGTTGTTCCTCGTTGTCTGGATGGGGCGCGGCGGTATGGCTGAAAATTTACTCCGGGGTGTACGGCGCTTCAGCGTGAATCGCGCCGACAAAATTTCCTACATTCGTGTGCCCCAAAAGTTGGCGGATCGCCTGTGATTCACCGAGATGATACCAGTAATGGTAGGTCATCCGCAGCAGCATCGAACCAAGACTTTCCGGCGTCGGGCGCGGATCATAAGGCAAAAACGCGGTTAACTGGTCAGCGGTCAGCGCGTCCAACCAGGGATCGGCGGTCTGCGTGATCGTTTCCCACGCCTGCCACATCTGTGCCAAAGATGGGGTGCTGGCCGGTTTACCGAACGCAGCCAGTTCATTGATTTCCGGCAGCAGAATTTGATTCTGGGCGCGGGTCAGCCAATATGCCTGCTCCTGCCATGTGAGGTGGCCCACAATCCAACTGATGCAGTTCATCGGCTCAAAACGGCGCTGGGCCTCGGCTTCCGTCACACCGGCCATTGCGCGCTTGAATTCGCTGCGCGTAAAACGCAGTTGCAAAACCAGGGGATGGGTCATGGTGGTTTTCCTTTGGTATGGGCGTTTAAGAATAAATGTTCGAGAAGATTATAAAATGGATGTTCGTGCGGGTCAATTCAATCGTCGTTTAAGATCGCTTGTTATGAAATATTAAAACCTGTAAAAACGGATTTGGCGCGGCGCATTTCCGACTACAATGAAGATAGATTTCCTTATTTTAGCGGAGGTACATGGTGAAACGGGTGTTGTTACTGCTGACCATCCTGCTTGTGGCTCTCTTCCCGACGCAGGCGCAGGACGACTGCGAGATAGATTTATTGGACGAAATCGCCCAATTGGCGGAAGCCCAGCGCGCCGCCGATACCGGCGATACAACAGCGGCGGCGCAAACCATCACTGAGGTGCAGGCGCAGTTAGCGACGCAGCTTGAAGCCTGTGCGCCGGGAAACGGTTTACTTCCCGCGACTTTTGAATTTCCCGACGGCCTGTTCCGGTTTAGTTATCCGGCGGATTGGGCCGTCTTGAGTCCGGTGGCTGGCGTTTATGCCTTGGGGAACAGCCAGACAGTGGTGAACAGCCTGGTGGAAACCAACTTTGAAAAAACACTGCCCCCTGGCACACAAATTCTGGTAGCCGCGTATGGCGACAGGCAAGCGGTCTTTAACGCGGATAGTTTTGCCGATTTTCAGAAGCAAATCCAGGAAGACGGGATGGGGGATGCTCTTCAATTGACTGGACCCAAAGATGTGGTGATTAATGACTATCAGGGAATTGAATTCACCGTAGCTTCTGATCTGTTTGCGGGTCGGGCGTATGCGCTGGACTTGCGCGCCAATAAAATCGCCTTTTTTCTGGCGATAACTCCAGCGGACGAATTTGAGGCGTTTGCGCCGACGTTTGAGGCGATGGTCGCTTCCATACAAACCGGCAAAAAAGTCACCGTGACCAGTGAAGCCACACCCGCTGTGATTGTCCCCAATCCGGGTAAACCACTGAGCGAACTCACGTACACCAAAGCGATTAATATCCGTGATTTGATTGAAGATGTGGATTGGGGCAGCGCGGTATTGGCCCCCGATGGCACCCGCATGGCCTGGTTTAACCGTGAGGATACAGGGAGCATTTGCCTGTATAATTTTGCCGGTCAAAACACCGAGTGTCAGCCCATCCCCAGCAATTTCAACAGCCGCCCGCCCGTGTTGTTATGGTCGCCAAACAGCCAATACCTCGCCTTCACACAGGACGGCCTGCGCTACTTCCATGAACCGGACATCTGGGTCTTTAACACCGAGAAACAAGTTTTTGTGAATCGCACCGACGACCAGATCAATCGCTGGCGCTTTGGCGGTGAACCCAACCCCGACGACAGCGCTGGCCCGCTGTGGTTTGACCACACCTTCACCTGGGGACCCGATGGCAATCTCTATTTTGTCCGTTTTGTGGCCCCGGATGCCGCCGATTTCTCGATAGGCCGCACCGGGCTATATCGGATTTCACCGACGGAGGGTGACGCTGAACTCATTCGGGATTTGACCGATAATTTTGATCGTTTTTCGATTTATCAGGTGCAGCAGTATGATTTAAACGGCGCACTGGTCGTTTCGCCGGATGCCAACCAGATCGCGTTTATCGTGCTGGCTCCCAAACTTGATTCACCGCAAAATGGAGTGTGGGTTATGCCCCTCTCTGGCGAGGAAGCGCCGCGCCAGATCGTGCGCGCCACCGACTTCACCCTTGGCACACCGGCCAAATTTCAGGAAAGTGGTAGTTTTCTGTTTCCAATGGATTTGGCCTGGACACCCGACCAGACCGGACTGTATATCTTTGCCGGTAATCCCGCCTACGCGGTTGAGGTCGCTTTTGTGCTGTATCACGTCAGCCTTGATGCCGGTGTGTTGACCCCGCTGACCGATCTTAGCCAGTACACTGCCACCGAGTTATTCCAGGTGGATGCAACCACCGGTCACGCCCCTATTTATGAGGTGCCGCGCGCGGTGGTCATGTCGCCCGACGGCACGACGCCGATCATATTCAATTTTGACCAGAAAAATCAAGCGGCAGGACTAGCCGCCATCACTTTGGGCGCCAATGGCGGCGAACGAACGACCTTACTGGAATTTGAGTTCGGCCCGCTGCCAGGGCGCATCGCGTCTGTCGCCGCCGATGGCAAACTGCTGATGTTTGGGACGCTGTTCCTGCCTGCTGAATAACCCCCCGTTCCTCTCTGCTTAAGCGCAGTTTGGGGAGCGCTGAACACGAGACAAGGGGTTTAAACCCCTTGTCTCTGCGCATCCCTTTTCCACAGTTTTTGATCGTGGGCCAAACGTCAGGCGGGGGCGGATGAGATGCGCTAGAGTGAGGGTATTCCCTGGTTCAGCACCGCCGGAGGCCCGCCATGCCCACCCGTTTGATAACGCACCGTATTCTCGCCTTTATCGCCCTGCTGCTTACACTGATGATTGTGTTGGTTCAGCCGCCAACCACCGCCGCCCAACCAACCGCGCCCATTGCACGATTAGAGTTAGGTGTTAGGCTGTTTGACATCGCCTGGAGTCCTGATAGCCAACTTCTGGCGGTGGGCGCCACGACGGGGGTCAAGATTTATACCAATACCCTTCAGGAAGTGACCGAACTGCACGGCCATACCGATGCGGTAACGGCTGTCGCCTGGAGTCCTGATGGACAACGCCTAGCCAGTGGCGGAGGCTACCAGGATGGAACCCTCCATATCTGGAACTACGATGCCGAAACGATGGTCTTTAGTGAAGAAACTGCCATGACTTTGGGTGTTAACTACCGGATTGCTGCCGCTGCCTGGAGTCCCGATGGTACAAAACTGGCGATTTTGGTCATCATTCATCCTACAGGGGAATATGGTGAGATGTATGTTTGGGATACAGCCACCTGGCAACCCGTCTACGAAAAACACCGTTCTTTCCTGAATCCCATTCGCGCTCTAGGCTGGAATGCCAGTGGAACCAAACTGGTGGTTGGATCAGAACAGGGAATACTTGTTTTTGACATCCAGACTGGGTTGTGGCTGAGTTTAACCCCAACTGAGTTTAAACCCCAGGATGCGGTTTGGTATACACCTGACCACTTTGCCATTGCTATGGGTGAGCTAATATTAGTGGATGGAACCACAGGTCAAGTCCGCTCTTTATGGGACTTTCCTTCCTACGCCTACCGATTGGAAGCAGATGCCAGTGGCAATCGTATTTTAATTGGCAGCCTGGACGATGTGAACATTGTTAACCCAGACAACGGCGCCATTCTCAAGAGTTTTAAGTTTACCCGTCCTTTGTGGGAGTTCGATTGGAATGCCGACGCCACTGTACTGGCTACGGTTACAGACAGTGAAAACAGTATCATCGAGATTTGGGATACCAGCCATCTCCCGGATGTCAGCGGCACGCCAACGGCCACGCTGCTTCCCACCTTAACGCCAACACCCACACGAACGCCGACCCCATCGCCCACACCTACCACCGCGCCCAAAACCGGATAGCTCATCCGGCGGCGACTTAATGAATCGTCACCCTCTCAGCCTCCTGGCTGACTAATTCAGGTAAGGACTCGCTTTAAGATCGCGTCCCTTCATGATGGATTAGGCGGTATTAAGGTCAAGCGGCCAAAATAAGTCCAAAGGTTACAGGATTATCGTGATGACAACAGCCCTCTATGATGGTTATTGTGTTCTCTGCAAGCAGACCCGGCGGACGGTAAAAGCGTTGGATTGGCTGCACCGGGTGGAATTTCTCGATATTCACCAGTGGAGTCAGATTGAAGCCCGCTATCCACAGTTGGATTTTGAAACGGCGATGGGCCAGATTCATGTGGATGTGGGCGACGGGCGGCTGGTCGGTGGCTTCGAGGGGATGCGCCGCCTGCTGCGTGAGCTGCCGTTAGGTTTCCCGCTGTGGCTGCTGCTGCACCTCCCCGGCATGAACTGGCTCGGCCCGAAACTGTATCGTCTGGTCGCCCGCAACCGCTACCGCATCAACAAGTTTTTTGGCGTGGATTTGTGCGCCGACGGAACCTGTAAAATCCCCGGTTAGTCTTGCAAACCGGGAGCGAACGATAGAGTTCGCTCCCGATTTACGTACCAATCACCAAAGATTCTGCCGACAAATTGCCAATTTTGACGACTCTTCCCCGGCGCGAACCATGTTAAGATAAGGCGTTCGCGCCCTTCCGGCAGCGCTGCCGGACGAAAGGATAAGCAGCGTGACTAATACTATTCAGGGCCGCCGCATTGATGGCTCCCTGGTTGAATTGAATCGAGAACAACTCGTCTGGCGGCCTTCGGCGTATGCCTTGATTTTTGACGCCGCTGGACACATTCTGCTGCTGGATAATACTTATAACGGCAAAAAAGACTTGCCGGGCGGCGGCGTGGAAATCCATGAGCGGCTGACCGAAGGGCTGCTCCGCGAAGTGTGGGAAGAAACCGGGCTGACCGTCACCATTGCCCAGTTGGTGTATGCCGACGACAATTTTGTGATGACGCCCTCCGGCAAAAACTGGCACACCGTCCGCCATTATTACCGGGCGCACGTTACCGGCGGCACACTGCGCAGCAGCATTATCGCCGGTGAACATACGATTAATCCGCGCTGGTTGGACCCGCACCCACTGCAAGCGGCGGATTTTACCAGCGGCTACGAAGCGCTGGCACTGGCGTTGGCCGCCGGAATCCGTTAATCTCAACCGGTGTCTATTCATCCGGGTTAAAAACCTGGACAGGAAAACCCGGACACCCCGTTGGGTGTCCCTACAGTTGTTATCCGTATTGAATCATCAGCTTCCATTCACCGGGGGAGTAATCGTGAAAATTTTAGCGCTGGAACAGGATGTACCGGGCGTCACCAATGAGCAATTCACGCCCGCGATTTTACAGGCGGAAGCTGCCCGCGCCTGGGAACTGCATCTGGCCGGGGTGATCCGCGAGTTGTATTTGCGCGCTGACCAGCACAGCGCGGTGCTGGTGCTGGAATGTCCCGATGTGGCCGCCGCCCAGGCGGTGTTAAACACGCTGCCGCTGGTCGAACAACATCTGATCACCTTCGAGGTCATTCCGCTGCGGGTATATCCCGGTTTCGCACGGCTGTTCGCCACCCTGGAATCATCGTCGTCTGAGAATAACGGGTAGATAAGCGGCTTAAGTCTCTTGTTCAGACGGCAATTTTATCGGGTTGATGTCCTTATGGAAGAACGAAAACAATCTCATATGATGTGATTAGGTTTGTGGGGACGAGGCATGCCGATAGCTGCGTAGATTAGCGTGGTGCGTCATGGTTGCCTCGCCGATACGCAAAAAGTCAATAGACCAGCAATGATCTGTCAATCCCGCCGCCATCGCTGGGGTTTTGCTGATGGGCGGCGATACGCTGCTGTTGGTGTTTAATGATTTTGAGTTGATCGCGCTAGTGGCAGCCTCCCTTATCGCGGCTTTTATCGCCCTGGACAGCGATTCCACTTGGCCGGAAGGCGCGATGCGGCGGGCGGTCTACTTCATTCTTGCCATCGCCCTTTTCTATCTGCCCGCGTCTACCCCGATTCACCCGTAAAGATAAACGGGACAGGACATCATCCCCTAAGTATATTTTCACCCTCCCATTTGGAAAGAATCCACTGCGCTCCAGGAGCTTGTACCACTGGTTTTGAGTGCCCGCACACGCCAATAGTAAATATATCCCGGTGGGGTAAGAGTAAGGGTGGCAGCTAGGGCATCCGCCTCTTTGGTCACCGTGAATGGATTGGGAAATGAGGGCGATAGATCTATTTGTAATTCGTATCCTGTTGCCCCGGGGACGCGATTCCATGTCAAAGTAACATCGTCACCGGAAATATAATTTCGTTGCACTGGAGCACCCGGTGTCGAGGCTGGATAAACAACAGATTGGATTGTGCTGCTATCATTAGCAGGATTTGAATCAAGGGCGTCAGGAGCAACAGCAGCCACACTATAAAACTGGCCTAGCTGGTTAGTGATCGTAACAATTGTGTAGGTGAGAATCGCCCCTGGTAACATATTGCCGATATCACAGAGGAACATGTAATTGGTCTGGGCCGATGGCGCCCAACATTGGCTACCAGCGGGTTTATAAGCGTACTTATATCTTAATTCAGGGCTAATCTGAACGGCTAAAGCCACACCAGGTACGGGGAAAGAATTGTTGTTGGTGACAGTGACTGTAAAACTGACATCTCCATTTGGCATAAAAACCAGAGCAGGATTGAGAGTTTGGGTGACTGCAATATCCACCGTATTTGCCAATGAAAAAGTGTAAACTTTTCGTATCTCTCCGCGTCCAGTCTCACGGACATAACCGCTGGTTAGAAGCGTGCCATTGTGAATGCCTAACGCTTGACCAAAGGCAAAGATAGATTCCACATTGAGTGGTTGATAAACTCGTGAACGTGACCAGCCCTCTGGTTCGTGCGAAAACAACACACCTCGATTACTGGTGCTGGTTGCCCCACTTGTCAGCAAGAGGTTATCTTCTAAAGCCAATGCACTGCCAACGCCCCGAAGCGTGTTATCATGGGAGGTTAACACCGTCTCCCGGGTAAAATCTGACCGATGGTACAAGATGACGGCGCCATGTCCATCAATCAACGTATTATCAATGGTACAGTCAGTGCTGGAAGCACCAACCGCCAGGGTGGTATCACTCAGGGCTAAGGAAATACCAAACCTATCAAAGTTCTGGCAGTTATTGACGGTGCTGTTAGGAGGTTGCAGGTCTTTCTGTCGCGTCCAAGTTGCTCCACTACCCTCATAGACATAAACATGGCTCCAAGTCCCAGGCGTTTCCGGCGCGCCGACTACGAGAGTGGTATCTCGCAGAATCAGGGAAGTACCATAATAAGATAAATATCCCGTTGGTGTTAATGAAGTTTGATAAACCCAGGTATTTCCACTGCGGGTATAGATATAAACCGCATTGTTTCCATTACCGAGGGCCGCGACAGCGACTGTATCTTTATCTATTGCTACTGTATCACCAAAGCGATTGTAATCCCGATTTACTTCATCTGGGAGAAGTAAAGTCGCCTGATAGTTCCACGACGTTCCGGTACGAACAAACACATAGGCGGCACCAATATTACTGTTTCCGCCCCAATCTTTGTAGTGAGCACCAATCACCGCAGTGTCACCACTAACAGCCACACTTTCCCCAAATTCATCTTGAGCTGCCGCATCTGGGGCCGTTAATTTGGCCTGCTGCACCCAGGCAGTACCATCCCAGAAAAAGATATAAGCTGCCCCTTGAAAAGGAGCACCTATAATCAGAGTATCTATGTCAAGGGCAAGAACCGAACCAAAACCATAACCGCCGCCATCCGAGGGCGATGGCTCAATAGTACCTTCAGGGATAACCGCTGGCGGCAGGATGACGGTTTCGGCGCCGACAGTATTTAATGGATTAGGAAGAGACATTTCCTGGGCTTGCACAGGGAGGCCTACAAGCAGGAATAGTACCCCGACAACCATTAACCTCAATACCTGACTTATAGACATTGTCCCTCTTTTTAATGGTATGTTATTATTGATATAACTTAAGTTTATCATATAACAAAAACCGAAAAATCACTGTCAAGGTTTCTCCAAACAGACAATTATCTACCAAGCCCGCCGCTTACGCGGCTTTTATGATTCCTGCCCCACAATGACAGCAGCGTTTCTACTGGAATTGATGAAAGCCTCGATATGACTTTACAAATCGGAATATTGCTGTTGATTATCGCCGCAGCGTTAGTGCTGTTTGCGTTTGAGTGGGTATCCGCCGATGTGGTGGCCTTAGGCGTCCTGATTACCCTGACCCTCACCGGACTGCTGCCTACCGAGGCCGCCTTTGCGGGGTTTGGCAGCAACGCGGTGATTATGATTCTCGGCCTGCTGATTTTGACCGCCGCGCTCACCCGCACCGGCGTGGTGGATATGGCCGGGCGGGCCATCATCCGACAGGCCGGAGACGACCCCAATAAACTGCTGGTAATTATTATTGTCGCTTCTGCCGTTGTGGGCGCGTTTATGAGCAATACCGCTTCAACGGCTTTTTTTGTGCCGGTAGTGATCGGACTGGCAAACCGGCTGCGCGTCAGCGCCTCTAAACTGCTCATGCCGCTGGCCTTTGCTTCGATTCTGACCAGTTCGGTGACACTGATCAGTACCTCGACCAACATCATCGTCAGCGATCTGATGACGCGCGCCGATCAAGCGCCGATGGGCATGTTTGAACTCGCGCCGGTAGGCATACCCATCACCCTCGTCGGTCTGGCCTATTTGCTGACGATTGGACGGCGGCTCATCCCGGATCGCATCTCGGCGGCGGATAACGGCGATCAGTTTGGGATGCGCGAGTATCTGACCGAAGTGGTGGTACTGCCGGAGTCGCCGCTGGTGGGTAAAACGCTGGCCGAATCCGCGCTGGGCAAGGAATTGGATTTAAGCGTGATTCGCATCCGGCGGGAGAAAAAACGTTATCTGACCCCTGGCGCGGGAACGGTGCTGCAAGCCGAAGATGAACTTATGGTTGAAGGTCAGCGCGAGGAAATCTTAAAAATCAAAGACACGGTGGGTGTAGACATCAAGGCCGATTTTAAGCTGGCCGACCCGGAAGTGCCCGAAGACGAAATTCGGCTGATCGAAGGGCTGATCCTGCCACGTTCGCCGCTGATTGGGCGAACACTCAAAGGCTTCCGCTTTCGGGAACGCTTCGGCGTGCAGGTGTTGGGCATTTACCGGCGCGGCGAAACCGTCCGGCGCAAAATCAGCCAGGTGCGCCTGCAAATCGGGGACATCCTGCTGCTGCAAGGCTCCCATGAACGGATTGTCGCCCTGGATGACGGCCAGACCATGAGCATGGTGAACGCGGTGACGGAGGCGCGCCCGAATTACCAGCGCGCGCCGTTAGCGGCGGCCATTTTTATCGGATCGCTGCTCATCGCCACATTTAACCTCGTGTCGCTGCCGGTAGCGGTTTTGATTGGCGCGCTGCTGGTGTTTGTCACGCGCTGTATCACGCCGGAAGAAGCCTACCGTGACCTGGAATGGAAAGCGATTATCCTGATTGGTTCGATGCTGGCGTTAGGCGCGGCGATGGAGGCCACCGGCGCGGCGGAATTTCTGGCGCAGCAGTTGGTCAATATCGCCGGTCAGGCCAACCCGCTGTGGCTGCTGGCCGCTTTTTTTGGGCTGACGGTTGTCCTGACGCAGCCGATGTCCAACCAGGCCGCCGCCATTGTGGTCGTGCCAATTGCGCTGCAAACGGCAACCCAATTGGGCTTAAATCCGCGCGCTTTCGCCATGATGATTGCGGTGGCCGCCAGTTGTTCGTATCTGACCCCGCTCGAACCCGCCTGCCTGATGGTCTACGGGCCGGGGAACTACCGCTTCATAGACTTTATGAAAGTCGGTTCGCTGCTGACCGTCTTTATTTTTGTGATCGCTATTTTGCTTGTGCCGCTCATCTGGCCGCTGTAAGCGCGGCAGACCCAGTGGGGCGCTTGGTCAGCTGACAAAGCCTGTGCTAAAATCGGCTTCATTGGATGATGGATGATTGTATGCTTGAAAAAGCAAAATTCCGGCGCATACCACCGCCTGATTACCAGGTGGCACGGGCTTTTCATTTTACAGGCGAAGATTTGGCCGTTAATCGCAGCGGTTATATGACACGCCGCCAGCAGGGTTGGCTAAATGTCATGGCACAATCGGTGCTGGATTGGGTCCGCCAGCAGCTTTTAAAGCACGAAATCCCAACGACAAGACGAGGTTTCCGGCGCGTCGAAAGTGTTTGCGGGCGCATTCGATTGGAAGACCATCGCCCGGATTATCGTCAGTTGCCTCAGGGCCGTGAATCGCGCACCTGGAATGAAATGGAATTCAAGTCGTCCTGGTCTCAGCCGTCATCTCGAACGGTCAGCCCGGAAAAGTACCGGGTGGCGCGGCGGTTGATCGTCGAAACCACCGATTTTCAAACGGCGATTACCGAAAAACAGTATTTGGCTTTAGTCAGAGGTCGCGTTTATCGCATCTATTATGATCCGGCCCGTTCCAACAAAATTCTCTCATTGGAACGGATTCGCCCCACCGATGACCCAGACTGAGGCTGTTTAGTTGTTACTGCTGCTCAGCAGCGTTTTTCCCCACGATCACACAAATAAAGCTGATGCGGCTTGCGGCGGCGCTGCCGACAGCGGCGTCAGTACGTCCTGGTTTCCACCGCTTCCACAATTCGCGCCTGGGGGTTCCACATGACTGTCCCCTCAACCCGTCCCCACACCCCGCGCATGGCGACCAGCAGCGCCTCGGCCTCAGCCGCCGTATCAAATTCCAGGTCAATCATCACATAGTTGGGGTCGTCAAGCGCCCGCATAATCTGGCAGCGGCGCACCCCGGAGCGCTCCCGGCCCACCGGGTCACTGTCGAAGGCCGCTTTCCAGGTGTCATAATTCGGAACGGGATGTTCGATTCGTAGGATTGGCATTCTAACTCTCCTTATTACACTCATCCGGTTTGAAAATCTGGAGATGAACCCAGACAGGACTTGTCCTGTCCCTACACCCAATTGTAATGATTGACACGCTGCGCTATTTCGCGCTGCCACCGTCGTGCCACCAGCGTTCCCAATTGCCCAGACCGTCGTAGGCGGCATATTTGTACAGGTCGGATAGGGTCGGATAATTGTAAACGGCGTGGATGAAGGCGTTTATCGAACCGCTGCGAGTCAGCACCTCCGCGCCAATGTGGATGAGTTCCGAGGCCATCTCGCCGATGTGATGGACACCGAGCAGCTTCTTATCGTTTTTGGCGAAGATCAGCTTGAGCATCCCCTGATCGCCCATGATCTGCCCGCGCGGGTTGTTGGCGCTGTAGGCTCGGCCCACCAGATAGGGGATGTTCTGCTCCTGGCAGGCTTCCTCGGTCAGCCCCACCATACCAATTTCCGGGACGGTATAAACGGCCAGCGGCACTACCGGCGACACGTATTCCTTATAATGCAGATCAAAGGCGTGAACCATCGCCACCCGTGCCTGTTCCATCGAGGTTGAGGCCAGCGCGGGAAAGCCGATGACATCCCCTGCCGCGTAAATGTTGGGGATGCTGGTCTGATACTTCTCGTTGACGGGAATCAGGCCGCGCGGGTTGAGTTCGATATCCAGCGCCTCCAGTCCCAGACCGGCGGTATTCCCCTGCCGCCCGGACGCAAATAACACACAATCCACGACCAATTCAGCGCCGGACTTCAGTGTGAGCCGGACATCGTGGTCGCAGACTTCGGTCTTGAGGATGGATTCATTCAGCCGCAGTTGCAAGCCCAGGTTGCCCAGGCGGGACGCCAGATGTGCCACGATTTCCCGGTCAACAAAGGGCAAAATCCGATCCCGGCCTTCGATCAACGTCACCTGAATGCCCAAGGCCGCAAACACCGACGCATACTCGCTGCCGATCACGCCGCCCCCAACCACCGCCATCGTTTTAGGGATAAAGCCCATGCGCAGCACCGTGTCGGAGTCCAGGACGCGGCGGCCATCAAACGGCACTTCCGGGGGATGATAGGGCGAGGAACCCGTCGCAATCAGGATGATGTCACTTTCGAGCCGGATAAGGTTGCCATCAGCCGCCTGAACGCAAACGGTATGCGTATCTGTGAGTGTGCCGTTCCCCCAGAACACCTCGACCTGATGCCGCGCCAGATTACGCCCGACAATTTCCCGTTCACTTTCGACTACGACTCGTTCCCGGTGCATAAAATCGGCAAAGGTCAGGTTATCTTTGAGCGAGTAGTCAAGGCCGTACAACCCGCGCTGGCGCAGCCCAGAAAAATACAGCGCCGTTTCGCGCAGCGTTTTGGAGGGGACAGTTCCCGTGTTGATACCCGCGCCACCCAGATATGGAGCGCGTTCCACGATGGCTACTTTTTTGCCGAAGTAGGACGACTGCGCGGCGCCTTTTTCTCCGGCGGGGCCAGAACCAATGACGACCAGATCGTAATGAGTTGTCATAAGACCCACTCCAAACCACTACGGCAGCTACCCCAAATAACTATAAACCTGCGACTTGTCTCCGAAAATCAGACGTAATGGTTCCACTGCGATTGTAACAAAGTCCACAGCAGCCCCACACTATACAGCGGAAATAACGCGATAAAAAACTGAACGCCCAGTGTGAAATTGACAACCAGCATGGGAATGCTGGTTACGGCCAGGAGATAAAAGCCGACTTTGCGCCACTGCCAGAGCGCGATAACCGCCCCAAGATTGACCAGGGCCACCATAATTGAAACAGGTACAATCCAGGTGGGGGTTGCCGTCAGGCTGGCATAAGGAGCTGAGGGAGTACTGATGGTGATAAACTGGTAGGCCAACCAGAGGTTCAGAAGCGCGATGACAATCAACCAAACCGTTAGCAGCGGCTTCCGTTTTCGTTCGTCCAGGGTCATAGTGACTATTATCCCATACAACTCAATACCGCTTCTTTATTCCAAACTCCCTTTCCATTATAACGGGTCGGCGGTGGGAAGAGCGTCCGTCTTTAGTCGGTATTTGGGTAGGCTAAGGGGCGGATTGGCAATCTGCGTGCGCCATGCCACCCAAATCATCTTATAATAGAAGCAGGCGTAAGGAGGTGCGTTATGACGCTCAAGAAGGTTCTCAATGCTGGGTTAACCGTTCTGGCAGCCATCGCGCTGGTGATTTTCGTCCTCAACCTTGCGGCCAATCCCCAGCTTTTGGATTGGGTTTTGCCCATTATCCTGTCGGTTGTAGCTATGTTGTGGCTGCTCAATGATTTGCAGCAGCGCCACCCGCATTTTTAAAACGTTCGCTCCCCAACCACCAACGGTCTTTTGCGCGTAAAAAGCGGGACGCTCTTCCGGGAGCGTCCCCTCAAGTGGTTATCCCCACCGGCCATAGTTCATTTTTGCCTCACAGGATTCTCAACCTCTGCTCAGAATGTTGCTCTAATATAATGGACAATACATGAACAAAAAGAGGACAATCCATGAATCGTGACATTATCCGCCAATTTTTGAACATTGTGGCGCTGGTGGCAACCCAGGTGGTGAACTATTTGTCGAACGCGCTGCCGCTCAACGGGCAAACACCGGCGGAAATCTCTAACCGGCTGCCCACGCTCTTTGTGCCCGCGAATTACGTGTTTAGCATTTGGGGCGTGATCTACAGCTTCCTGATCGGTTTCGTCATTTATCAGGCGTTACCGTCACAGCGGCAAAACCCACTGCTGCGCAAAATCGGTTACTGGTTTGTCGCTTCCTGCCTCGCTAACATCACCTGGATTTTCCTGTTCCATTGGAATCAATTCGGCTTCAGCATCCTGGCGATGCTCGCGCTGCTGGTTTCTCTGATCGCCATTTATACCCGAATCGGCGTTGGCCTGACCCCGGTTAAAGGCGCGTCCCGCTGGTTGATCCACACCCCGTTTAGCATCTACCTGGGCTGGATTACCGTTGCTACCGTCGCCAACATCACCTACTGGCTGACCTTTATTCAGTGGGATGGCTTCGGCATCAGCCAGCCGACATGGGCCATTCTGATGCTGGTCATCGCTACCGGCATCACCCTCACGCTGATCGTGACCCGCCGGGATGTGGCTTACAGCGCGGTCATCATCTGGGCGCTGATTGGGATTGTGGTCAAACAGGCGGCGACCCCTGCCGTTGCTACTACCCGCCGCTGTGATGGCCGGAGTTGTCGCGGTAGCGCTGGTGGTGCGGTTCCTCGCCAGCCGCAATCGGAACACACTGACCAGCATTCCCGCGCAGGCTTAAACTACCGAGTCTTTGGCCCTCATCTCCTGCCCACTGGCATAAAACCAAAGGGTGAAGGGATGAGGGCTTGAACTGTTAACTTAAGGAGTCAAGATGGCAAAAAATCCCCGTTTAAACATTGGCGATCCAGCCCCCGATATTACCGTCACCGATATTCATGACACACCGGCGGAATTGGCCGCTTACTGGGCGGGCGGGCCAACACTCATCACCTTCCTGCGGCACTTTGGCTGAATTCACTGCCGCAACCGGTTAGCTCAGTTGGAGCTACACAAAGATGAATTGCAAGCGGCGGGGTTACAGTTGCTCGCCATTGGTCTGGGCGAAGCCAAACACGCGGAACGTTACTGCGGCAAACTCGCTCCCAGCCAGACCTGTTTTGCCAGCCCGACCAATGATCCCTATTACGACTGGGGACTGTACCAATTCACCGGGAAAGACATTCTGCTGAACGGCATTAAACTGGCGCTTGCCACTACCAAAGCAATGGCAAACGGCCAGACCCAGGGCGAAGCCACCGGCGACATCGCCATGAGTTCGGGCACGTTTATTGTGGATACAGGCGGCATCGTGCGTTACGCCTACTACGGCAAATTCGCCGGGGATGACCCGCCCATTGCCGATATTGTACAGGCAGCGCGAACGCTCAAGGCCAGCGGTTAGTAGACCAACAAGATGAGAATGATGAGCGGTGTAGGGGAGCGCCTGTGTGCGCTCCCTGGTGGGCGCCACATCGGGCCGCCCCTACTATATCTGACCGCTTGAATACGCTAAAACTCATTACCAATCACCATTCAATTACCGTTTCGAAACATGTCACGGCGCGGCCACCAATGCGCACCGTCACTGGGATACCCGCTTCCAGGTGAACTTCAACCTCCACAATCCCGGTGCGGCCAATGGCTTCGCCCTGCTGCGCGCGGAACGCAAAAATGGGGCCATTCGCGGTCACAATCCGGTTGTGCAGCAGGTACGCACCCAACGGGCCGTTCGCATTGCCGGTCACGGGGTCTTCCGCGATGCCGATGGCCGGGGCGAACATGCGTCCATGCGCCAGGATGTCCGGCGTGTCCGAATCGAGCGTGAAAACATAATGGCCGTTGCAGCCAATGCGGCGGCTGATGGCGGCGAGGCGCGTTAAATCCGGCTTGAGCGTGTTCAGCGCGGCGCGGCTGTGAATGCCAATCATCACTTTGGAATGACCGGTAGAGACAATCTGAATCGGGCAGCGCGGGTCTCGCTCGGCTGCTGTCAGTCCCAATGCGGCGATAATATCATCACATTCTGGCTGCGCCAGCGGTTCGGAATATTCGATTTTGCCCTGAGTCATAATAATGCGGTAATCGCCATCTTCGCGGATGATCTCGACGGGCAAAATCCCCGCCCCGATTTTCTGGATGACCGTACAGGAGGGTAAGTTTTTCTCGCGGGCCAGGATGTAATGGGCAGCAACGGTAGCATGGCCGCAGGTCGGGACTTCCACCGTTGGCGTAAAAAAGCGCACCCACATATCGTGATCGGGAGCGGTTGGGGAAAGGACAAACGCGGTTTCGGAATTGTTCAACTCGCGGGCGATGGTCTGCATCTGCGCTTCGGTCAGACCATCGGCGTTGGCGACCACCCCCGCCGGATTGCCGCGAAATTTCTCCGTCGTGAACGAATCCACCTGATACACGCGATAGGTTTTCATGTACGCCCTCCAAATATTAACGATAAGTACGACCTACTTTATGCACGCTACTCAACCTAACAATTGATATAGCGAATTGGGTTTTGCGCTCCCAAAGTAACATATTTTACGGTGCTACAGCCAACATAGTGTTGCAATTCGTCGGCTACTTTGCCATCGAAACACCAACGGTTTGAATTTCTCTGTTGAGGGTCCCGATTAGCGGCGGGATACCATTTTTCAATCCTATAGACCGCCCGGATGATTCCGTTATAGATCGCAAAAGCATACTGAGCGCCTTCCCGACGTTTGCCAATCACCCAGTTACCTCTGGTAATTTCGTACAACTCTTCCTTACTCATTCCTTTTCGATACAAGCGATTGATAGTAACCAAGATAGCGGGTTCAACAATGTTGGCTTCAGGGGCAGCATACTTTTCGATGATGTCCCCAACATTCATTCTGCCGCGATCATCCGAGTTCATGCCGTGAATTTGATTAGTGAGGGCTTCAAGACCCACATAATCAATTAAGGCCGCTTCAACCTCAAAGGCTTCTTTTTCGGTCAATCCATGTCGAAGAATCACAGGCTCAACCGATAAATTTTGAGCAAGAA
>DATALK010000363.1:0-11833 GCA_036261085.1 Phototrophicaceae bacterium
CGCGCCTTTTCGTTTTCGATGGGGAGCAAAGACCCCGCCACCGAAATGCCGCCCGCGTTGGCAAGCATCAGTTGCGCGTCGGGACTCAGTGCCAGATCGATGAAGTCGTAGGCCAGGTCTTTGTTTTTGGCTTTTTCGGGCACGGCTAACACATTGCCACCGCTGCCCGTGACTAATTTTTTGCCGGGCATCAAAAAGAAACCCCACTCAAAGTCTCGAATTTGATCCATAAATGGGCCGAACTCCCAGGTGCCTTGCAGAATCATCGGAACCTGCCCCTGGATGAAGGCGTCATTCGCCGCGCTCTAGTTGACTGACAGCGGATCCGGGCCGTAGTAACCTCGGCTGAAGTGTTCAGCCAGCTTTTCAATGCCAAATGTAAAATCGTGACCGTGAAAATTGACCTCACCCTGGAACATTTGAAGATTCGTCACAAAGGCGCGGTCAGCCTCGTACAACATCAGCTCATACAAATTCAAATCCAGCAGACCATCCGCGACACCCAGCGTCAGCGGCGTGATCCCCGCTGCCAGGAACACATCCGCGATCTGCTCGAATTCTTCCAGGGATGTTGGGACATCCAAACCATACTGGGCGAACAAATTTTTATTGTAATACACCCCCATAAACGAGCCGGTCGTGGCGACGCCATATAAGTTTCCCGATCCCATAATACCCTGTTCATCATAGCGACCGATTAGCTGAAGCGTGGGGTTCAGGATGCCAGTCCAGCCGCGCTGACTCGCTATAGGGGTGAGATCGGTCAGGAAGCCCGCGCGAACATACGTCCCCAACAGCCCGGTGCCGAGGTTCGGTTCGAAAATATCGGGCACATCATCGGATTCAATGAACTGCTGGTCTTCGGCGCGCCACTGTGCGTCGGGTTCCTGCGTGAATTCGACGCGCACATCGGGGTGCAGCGCCTGGAACTGATCGAGTGCGTAGGCAAACGAGGTTCCTGCCGGGCCGGTTGAGCTGCGGTAGGTGATCCAAAAGACGCGCTGCTGGGCAGTGGCACGCGTCTGGGCAGGTAAAACGATGAGGACAACTAGCAGGACAAAGGCAATACATTTCTGTTTCATACGAACCTCCTCCCAAGATCGCTGTGCATTCCAGTGTAAATGAAGACGGCAGGCAGCGATAGTCAGATACAAAGCGTCGCTTGCAGGCAGAACATACGTGCGGTACAATTAGAACACTTGTCGCACAAGGAGTTTTGACCATGCCTGAGCCATTTAAGAATATGTTTAACGACGCGTTATTTGCCATCATGACATCCGCCTTCCGCGCGGTGTACCCCACTTTTCCCACCGAAACGTTTATGGAGCGTATCCACGACGATCAGTGGGAGGCCCGCGAACTGAAAGACCGCATGCGCCACACGACAACTGTACTGCGTTCGGTTCTGCCGGACGATTACCGTACAACCCTGCGCATTCTGCGCCGCGCGGCCCCGGCCCTCAGTGGATTCGGCGCGATGGTGTTTCCCGATTTTGTGGAGGTCTATGGGCTGGATGACTGGGAAGCGTCGATCCCCGCGCTGGAACAGTTCACCCAACTGTGCAGTTCTGAATTTGCAGTGCGCCCCTTCATCGTACGCGACCAGGAGCGCATGATGGCGCAAATGCTGGCGTGGTCGCGGCATCCGAACGCGCAGGTGCGCCGCCTGTCCAGCGAAGGCTGCCGTCCGCGCCTGCCCTGGGCAATTGCCCTGCCCGCGCTCAAAGCCGATCCGTCACCGATCCTGCCGATTCTCGAAAATCTGAAAAGTGACGAATCGGAGTTCGTGCGGCGCAGCGTGGCGAACAACCTGAACGACATCGCCAAAGATAATCCGCAGGTAGTGGTGGCAGTCCTGCGCCAGTGGCAGCCCGCCGCCAGCCCGGAACGCGCGTGGATTATCAAACACGCGCTGCGCACGCTGGTGAAGGCCGGTCACATCGAAGCACTGGATTTGCTCGGCTTTGATGACGGCGCGGAAGTTACGGTGAAAAACCTGAAATTAAACACCGCTTGTATCCACATGGGCGATACGCTGCGCTTTTCGTTTGAAGTGGAATCGTTAAGCGCGGAGCCGCAAAATCTGGTGATTGACTACGTGCTGTATTTTAAGAAGGCCAACGGCTCGATGGCCCCCAAAGTTTTTAAGCTGGCACAGAAGCAGATTAACCCCGGCGAAACGCTGTACCTGGAAAAAGGCTATCGCTTTGAGCCAATGACCACGCGCAAATTTTACGCGGGCGAACATGCGCTCTCGCTGAAAATCAACGGGCAGGAATACGAAGACCAGCGCTTTAAGCTGGAGTTGGAGTAGTCGGAAGTCCATAGTCTTTAGTCGTTAGTCTATAGTCAAAAGACAAAGACTGAGACCCGCCAATAGGCATCAAATGTAGGGGCGGCCCAACGTGGCCGCCCGCTGGGGAGCGCACATCGGCGCTCCCCTACACCAACAAGCCAAGACGCGCTTTAGAAGGGGATGTCGTCCACGTTGCCGGACGAGGGCGCGCCGCCGCCGTAGTCCCCGCCGCCGGAATAGTCGCCGCCGCTGCCACCTTCACGGTCTCCCCGGCCCCCCAACAGTTGGAAGTTGTCGGCGGTCAGTTCCAGAGTCGCCGCCGCGTTGCCGTTTTTGTCAATGTAGGCCGAGACATCCACCGTCCCCACAACAAAGATTTGGGTTCCTTTTTTTACATAGCTGTTGGCTATCTCAGCGAGTTGACGCCAGCAAGTAATACGCACCCAAATAGTTTTTTCAGTTCGGTTTTCACCAGTCCCGTATTTGCGAGTGACAGCTACGCTAAAGTCTGCGACTGGCACTCCAGACTGAGTGTACTTAAAGTTTACGTCTCTACCCACATTACCAATGATGGACATCTGTTGATAGCCTGCCAAAATGGTTTACTCCTTACTTGGTTTTGATTTAACGAATTCGAAATAGGTTTCAATTTCAGCTAACTTTTGCGCGGCGGCGTCTTCGCCCAATTTTTCAATGAGCCATTTTATCGGGTCTCTTCGGTTTTTGGTGAAATTACAGTGCCCACAAAGAACAAGCATGTTATCCACAACAGTTCCAGGACAATTTTCACTATACAGGGGGATCCAATGATCGGCATTTAATTTCCCGGTACTGCCACAAATCGCACACTGATGTCCCCAATATTCCAAACAATCGAGCCAATCCTGCGGTTTAAATGTATTTGGTAGAGCGCGTTTGCGCGCCCGCCGCCGAACGTCATGAGCCGTTCTGATGGCACGAGCCTTTTCAGGATTTCGTTCAAACCAGTCGGCGTTATAAGCGCGATAACGTTCATTATTATCCTTACGCCACTGCCGCCGTTTTTCTATCGCCTGCTCCCGATTTGCCAGATAATATTGTTTATTCCACTCCCGAACTGACTCTCGATTCTGTTCGTACCATTCCTTACACTTCTGGCGGTGGTACGTTTTGTTAGCCTGATACCATTCACGGGTTTTCTGACGATTATAATCTCGATTGGCGTGATACCGTTGGCGATTATAGGCTTTTACCTGCTCTATGTTATCCTGATAGTAGTCTTTTGTATAAGCGGTTGCGCAGGTTTTGCAGATTGCGGCAATTCCGTCTTTGTTGCGCTGCTCTTTTTTAAAATACTCACTCGTCGCGGGAAAAATTTGCCCGCAGGCTTTACACCGTTTCTGGCCTTCCGGCAGCTTTTCGCGCTCGGTATAGGTGTAACCAGCGCCTTCCGAGACACATTTTTTACAATCGCTGCGATAACCATCTTTGCTGCTGGCCGCCTTATGAAAATCTGCCAGCGGCTTCACTTGCTGACACTTGCTACAGTGTTTAAACCCTGCGGGGGCCGGATGTTTCGGGTGATAAACCCGCCCCGCCGCCTCGGACAAACACTTTTTGCAAGAACTGTGATAGCCGTCTTTCCACCCACTATGTTTGGGGAATTCAGATAACAGCTTTTCTTCGCCGCAGCGCAAACACCGCTTGGTCTCCATAGCATCTCACTCCGTGCTATCCTCACCGATGGCAGCGGCAGTCGGGCGACGGTGAGCGTCGCTGTTCGGAGCGTCCTCCTAGACTGCCACCTTCCGTTATACCATAGAAACGGCTAAAAAACTCGCCACGAATCACCGCTGGACAAGCGCCCCATTCCCGGATAACATCTAAGATTAGAACAAATATTCTAACACAAAATTAGTCCACAGGCTACCCCGAAAATGCCCAGATTGGGTTAAAATTAAGATTGTTTATGGTTATAGAAGATGAACGAACGGGTGCAACTATTATCCTATTCCAAAAATTTAATCGCTTAATTATTATGATGAATAAGATTGTGTAGGGATGTGCTTTGAATAAGTTCGTGAGAAAGACATTGTGGCATTCATCATGACCAACATTCTCGTCCTGGATGACAGCCCTGAAATCACGGTTCTCCTCAGAATGGGACTGGAACGACAGGGTTTTAACGTCACCATCGGGCGTAACGGCGCCGAGGGTCTAGCCCTGCTGCGCCAGCGCGCGAATCACCCCGACCTCATCATTTGTAATTTACGGATGCCCATTATGGATGGGTATGCGTTTTTAGACGCGATTCGCAGTCAGGCCGAGTGGGCGAGTATCCCGGTGTTGGTGTTAACCGCGCTCTCGTATGAAGAAAACCGGCGGGAAGCCTTCGCGCGCGGGGCGAACGCCTTCCTGCCTAAACCGTTCCGTTTTGACGATCTGAACGCGCTCATCGGCGAGTTGGGGGTTTCGGCCTGAAATTAAAAGGACACGGCCAATGCCGCGTCCCGGTATTCATTCCACCGGTTTGTTATCTAACCCCTTCACCCCAACCCCTCTCCCCCGAATTCAAGGGAGAGGGGCTAAGAGTCGCCGCATTTGATCCCCTCCCCGAATTCGGGGAGGGCAAGGGTGGGGTCAAAACGAGCAAGTTCAGTATCGGGGGGCGGTTCACCACCGCCCCGACAGAAAATCCCTTTATCCGCGCCGGGTTTCAAGCTGCTGTTTGAGAACTTCGGTCACGACCTGGGCGTTGGCCTTGCCGCCCATCGCCTTCATAACCTGCCCCATCAGCGCGCCGAACAGTTTGTCTTTGCCGCCCAGATAGGCTTGCACGGTTTTGGGGTCAGCGTCCAGCACTTGATTAACCGCAGTCAGGATCGCGGAAGTATCCGAGACCTGCGCCAAGCCTTTGGCGGCGACGATCTGCGCCGCGCTCGCGCCAGTTTCCCACATTTCGGCCAGGACAGTGGCGGCAGTGCCTTTGTTAATTGTGGCCGCGTCCACCAGCTTGACCAGTTCCGCGAACTGCGCCGCCGTGATTTTGGTCTGTTCGATTTCTTCGCGGTCTAGCCCTTTTTCGTTCATCAGCGCGAACAGCCCGCCAAGAATCCAGTTAGCGGCGGATTTGGGATTCGCACCCGCCGTCAGCACGGCCTCGTAATAGTGAGCGATAGGCCGCGCCGCGACCAGTTGGCGCGCGTCGTAATCGCTCAGGCCGAAGGCGTCCATAAAGCGCTGGCGTTTGGCTTCCGGCAGTTCCGGCAGCCGCGCGCGGACTGCTTCCACCCAGTCGCGGCTGATTTCCACAATCGGCAAATCGGGTTCGGGGAAATAGCGGTACTCGTCGGCGCGTTCTTTGTAACGCTGAATGACCACGCGCTGTTTGGCTTCGTCCCAGCCGAGCGTCGCCTGTTTGACTTCGCCGCCGCTTTCCCACAGCTTGATCTGGCGCTCGGTTTCCGCCTGAATGGCGCGATAAACGTTGCGAATGCTGTTCAGATTTTTAACTTCGGTGCGGGTGCGATATTCGGGGTCGGTGGGCAGCAAAACGCTGATGTTCGGCTCCATGCGCAGCACGCCTTTGGACATATCGCCGTTGTTGACGCCCAGGTATTGCAGAATGGCGCGCAGCGTTCGGCCAAAGGCTTCGGCTTCTTCGGCGCTGTTGATGTCCGGTTCGGTGACAATTTCCAGCAGCGGGACACCCGCACGGTTGTAATCCACCAGACTGCTGCCGCCGCCAATGTGGGTCAGTTTGCCGGTGTCTTCTTCCAGGTGGGCGCGGCGAATGCGCACATGTTTGGTATACGGCTCGCCGTTTTCGGGCGTGACCTGAATGTCCAGCCAACCGTTAATGGCGAGCGGGCGTTCGTACTGGCTGATCTGGTAGCCTTTGGGCAAATCGGGATAAAAATAGTTCTTGCGGGCAAACTGGTTCATCGGGGGAATTTCGCAGTGCAGCGCCAGGCCAACCATGATGCCAAATTCGACGGCCTGCCGGTTGATGACCGGCAGCGTGCCGGGCAGCCCCAGCGAAACGGGATCAACGGCGGTATTCGGCGCGGCTTCGACGCTGTCCACCACCGGACAGCTGCTAAACATTTTGCTTGCAGTCATCAGTTCGGCATGAATTTCCAGACCGATGACGGGTTTCCAGTCGCTCATGATTTTTATCCTGATGGGTTTGGGTTATGGGCGGGTCATGCCCAGGATTGTATCATAAAATGGCGGGGAGGTTGTATAATGCCGGGGTAATTAAGT
The DNA here is from genome assembly GCA_036261085.1 of Phototrophicaceae bacterium. Taxonomy (GTDB): domain Bacteria; phylum Chloroflexota; class Anaerolineae; order Aggregatilineales; family Phototrophicaceae; genus CFX2. Next base: position 6,542 of record DATALK010000363.1, read on the forward strand.
GGTGAGGTGTTAGATGGCCGTCAACATGCGTGAACGTGGGCGGGAAGCGCTCGACGAGATACCAGAAAATCAGCTGCCAGCGGTTGTGCGCTGGTTAGAACTGCTGGCAAAGTTAAGTGATAACCAGGAGATTGAGCCGGAAGAACTCTGGTTGCTGGCAAGCGGTGTACTCGAAAAGATAAATGATGAAATTGGCAAGGCGAAACCAATAAATGATTGGCGGAAGTATCTTGATGAGTTTTAGATTTGAGGTGACGCCACGTTTTGAGCGCAGCTTACGCAAATTGAAGAAACGTTATCCACAGATTACCGCTGATCTCAAATCAGCTTTTGCTGAAATTGAAACCAATCCGCACGCGGGCGTGGTTATTCCTGATGATTTTGCCATTCGTAAATTGCGCGTTGCAAGCAGTGACATGCAGCGCGGGAAAAGCGGCGGTTTCCGCTTGCTATACAAACTGATAGATGAAAACACAACCCTGAAAGCAATTCTGCTCTTTTTATATGCAAAAGTTGACCGGGAAGATGTGACGCTGGCGCTGCTGGAGACACTGTTGAGTGAAATAGAATAAGACCAGCGAACTCATCCTAGAGGAGCATCCGCTTTATGAACCTCCCCGGTAACATTTACGAGCGTTTATTTGACAGCGCAAGCACCGTCTGGCAGCAGGCGCAGACCAGTTCCATGCAGCGGTTTTTAGCCGAATACACGCTGCATGATTCGGAATGGTTAGGGTTACAAGCTGAACTTTACGGTGAAGCAGTAGCGCTGTTTGATTGGGATTTAGTCTGGGCCAATTGGGAGGCGCAGCGCATTGATATTCCCCGAATTGTTTTTCCTGGTGGAAGCATCGGCTGGGAAAGGCCGGCTTATTTAGCCATTTTATTTACACGCTTGTATTATGCTGTTTCTGCTCGTAAAAAAAGAAAATATAAAGACGACCATTACTCCGTTCTTGCTGGTGCCGAATCCCGACAAGTTTCAGCAGAACAGCGCGAAAAATTCCTGGGTCTCATGTTAGATGTTTTGGGGGAAGACTTTGCCGAATTCGCCCTGGACGAATCCCTGTGCTGCACAGTAGTAGAAGGGATTTCCCAAGATTCTATCGCCCTGTATCATGCGGAGCCGGTGAAATTCCTGTGTCTGGATAAAAACGGTAGAATCGTGCCGATACCGGGGATAGATTAGCGGCGAACAACCCCAGGCAAAAATCCTGGCGGAATTTAGCAGCGGTCAATTCCTGAAAGCACGGTTCCGCCAGAAATTGACCGGCAGCGTTTACCACTGGCGTTCCAGCCAATTCATGGCCGACGCCGGTTCGGTAAAAACCATAATCCGCAGCCCTTGCCGGTAATAGGTATCCACGAAATCTTTCAAGTTTATCCGCGCAAACAAGTCTTGCGGCACGACCAGCGCCCAGAATTTCCAACCGGCCTCACGGGCACGAGGAAACCAGTCAGTTTTCGACCATTCGGTATCATCCGGCGGCAGTGCCATATTACCCCGATCATCGGACAGCCACTTGTGCGCCTCATTTTCCCGCATAATCTCAATGCCCCGGTTGAGGACCTGGCGAAACTCCGGCCCGGAGATCGGCTTGTGAAAGGTGTGATGGATAATTTTCTTGTCGGGATAATACCGGAGCGTGGCGTACTCGTTGTCAATTTCAGGCGTCGGTGCCATAAAAACCCCTTAATTAATATTCATTCTTTTGCGTTTCACTATAAATTATAACCGATTTAACTGATGATTCTATCAGGATTCTGAAACATGTATCCGGCAATTTACTGCCAAAATTCCAGCAGGGGCTACACTTGTGCCGCTGATCGTTTATCCGCCCATGTCAAACCGCATAATAGGTAACAAATTTTGATTTCAGGTGAGACCAATTCATGAACCTCCCCGGTAACATTTATGAGCGGCTGTTTGACAGCGAAAGCACCGTCTGGCAGCAGGCGCAGACCAGCTCCATGCCGCGATTTCTGGCTGAATATTCGCTGCACGACTCACAGTGGTTGGGCTTACAAACGGAAATTCATAGCGCAGCGGTGGCGCTGGTGGATTGGGATTTGGTGTGGGCCAACTGGGAGGTGCAGCGCATTGATATTCCGCGCGTGGTTTTGCCAAACGGCGGTGTCACCTGGGCGAGTCCCGCTTATTTAGCCATCCAGTTTACGCGCCTGTATTACATGGCGACGGCGCACCGGCAAGGTGTTGAGGATTTTGTTTATCTGACACTGGACGGAGCGGAAACGCAGCCGGTATCAGCCGAACAGCGCGAAAAATTTCTGGGGTTTATGGTAGAGGTCTTAGGCGAAAAATACGCCGAACTCGCGTTGGACGAATCCCTGAACCGCACGATCATTACCGGAGGCATCGGCGATTCCATCGCGCTGTATCATGCCGAATCGGTGAAATTTCTGTGCCTGGATCAAGGGGGCCGCATTGTGCCGATACCAGGGATAGATGGGTAGAAAGTCTTAACAATCCCCGGAAAAATTGCCCCAACACGGCGGGTTAACGCACTTCTCACCAAAATGGGTTAGTAGTATAAAGAATAAAGCGCGGTTGTTTGCCAACCGCTCGCGGTTAACCTTCGACAAGTAGCTGTCAGGAGTCGTACTTTGAAACGTCTATTGGCCCTTATCGTGATTTTTATCACCGGCGCGCAGCTGACACTGGCGCAGGAAACGATCACCCCGGCGCTGGAAGAACATCTGGAAGCGATTGAACAACTCACCGCTAAACTGCGTGACCTGACGCCGCTGCGCCCAGTTGAGCATCGTTTTCCCGCCCGTGAGGACGTGGTGACGTATCTCGAACGCGAAATGAACCTCCAGTTTGATCCCCAAACCCTACTCCGCGAAACCCAGTTTTATATCGCCTTTGACTTGCTGCCCGCTGAGGTGGATTTGCAGCAGGTGTATCTGGATTTTCTGTCCAGCCCGGCAGGTGTGGGCGGCTTTTATGATACCGACACGCAGGGCATGAATGTGCTGCTGGTGGGCGGCGGTGAACTGGGCGACAAGCTGCCCCTGCTCGACCAGATTACCTATTCGCACGAATACACCCACGCGCTGCAAGACCAGCATTTTGATCTGGATACTTTGATGCCGGACGCCGCAGGGGTAGCAGCCAACCCGGATTACGCCCTGGCCGTGCAGGCGCTCATTGAAGGCGATGCCACCGCCGCCATGACCGTGTATTTGCAAACCGCCGCGCAGCAAAATCCGATGGCGGCCTTAAGCATCTTGACGCAGGGTTTCACCGCCGGGGCGTTTAACATCCCGAAAGGCACGCCGCCATTTATCGTGACGGAACTCTCAGTCCCCTACCAGGATGGTCAAACTTTTGTCGCGGCGATCTCACGGGAGGGCGGCTGGGAAGCGGTCAACGCCGCGTATGCCAAGCTACCCACTTCGACGGAACAGATTATGCACCCGGCCAAATACCAGAGCGGCGAACAGCCGCAAGCCGTGACATTAGACACCACCGCGCCAGGGGAAAGTTGGGAGCGGCTGGCGGATCGGCCTCTGGGCGAATTTTACCTGCGTTCGTATCTGGACACGCAGTTGGGTTCCAGTGAAGCGAACCGCGCGGCGGCGGGCTGGGGCGGGGATCGTTATCACCTGTACTACAACGCCGAAACCGATCAACGCGCCTGGGCGCTGCGATTGGTCTGGGATACGCCGGAAGATGCTACCGAGTTCGGGGAAGCGCTAACGGCGTTCGGGGACGCGCGCTTTGAAGGTGTGACAGCGGCGGATGGCTGCTGGATGGGAACCAGCGAGAGCTTGTGTGTGGGTTGCAGTGGCAATACGGAAACACGGGTCGCCGTCGCGCCGACAGTTGAGATGGCGCGCAGGCTGCTGCGGTAGCACAAACAGTAACGGACACGATAAGGCCATTTAAGAATTCAATATGGTGTTGGCGCGTCCCCGCGCAATCAGACGTTCGTAGGGACACCCAATGGGGTGTCCGGGCTTTTACCGGACGGACGCGCCGTTGCGCGTCCCTACGATTCATCGTATTCATTTGTGAAAAACCGTTATCGTTCCGTCTATTATTGCGGTGGCGAGAAAATTTACCCGCCACCCAGGAGCGCCAGCACAACACGCGGCGTGATGTACGCTTCAATCGCGGCGGCAATAATCAGACCCGGAATGACCAGGCCAACAGCAATCCGCAGCGTGTCACCCAGCGCCCGCATCCACGCCTGGCCGACAGTCAGGCCGTGCGGCGGTTTGGTCACAACGGCGCCGAGGTGGAACGCTGCCGCCGTTGCCACCACAATCACCGGAATTTCCACAATGCCGTGAGTGAACACCCCGGCGATCATAAACCCGGGATTCACACCCGCCGCCAGAATTTGCGCGAACAAATACCCCAGAATGACATAGACGGCAGGCGTCAAAATCAACGCGGCCACCCCAAAAGTGAACATCGCCAGCGCCGCCGCCCCTAACAAAATCCGCCCATTCTGCCAGACAATGGCCCGGAAGCCGCCGGTCTGGGTCGAAATCGAGAGATATTGGCCGAGCGATTGAGCGTCCAGGTTGACCGTGCTGTCGGCGGTTAACGGGAGCTTCCATTCCGGCATCTGCGCGATGACCACGCCAGCAGCCACCGCCAGCAGGAACACGCCAACCGTGATAATCAGCTCCGGGCGCATCCGGCCCAGGCTGACGCGCACGCCCCGGCGATACCATTCCCCCACCGAACGCGCGCGCGTTCCAGCAGGGTCTACCGCCAGGAAGTTTTTCCACAGACGTTTGGCAGTGTTTTTGAGATTCAACTGGTCAATGGTGCGGCCCAGCAGTTCTTCGCGGTTGAAAATACTGTTACCGACACGCAGCATCAGCACCACCACCACAATCATGCCCACAATAATGGCCCACAACGCGCCAATTCCGGCGGGCGCTTCCGCGTCCGGCGCCAGGAACATAATCGCGCTTTCACCCTGGATCAAAAATGACATGGGAATGATGATAAAACTGTCGAGCAGATTGGCCGCGCGCGTGCTGGTCGTCTGGCTGGAAACCACCACCGCGCCCGTGACCATCACCAACGCCTGCACCGTCGTCAGCATGATAATCTGCGCCACCAGCATCGGTTGAGGCCGCCACGCCAGATCACCAAACACGAGGCCGGACAGGTACACCATCATACCGCCATAACTGGACACCAGCGGCGGAATCATGGCCGCCAGCATTTTGCCGATGTAGAGTTCGGTATTGCTCAGGGGCGTGCTGAGCAGCGGTTCCAGGCTGCGGCGTTCTTTTTCGCCAACG
>DATALK010000378.1:0-3840 GCA_036261085.1 Phototrophicaceae bacterium
TGCGCCCTCGACGTTAAGCCAGGGAATACCGTATCTGATTACCATCGGCGAAGATCACCCGCAGGCTGAATTATCGAAAACCTACGCGCGTGAACTGCAAGACCGAGGCATCACTGTGGGGCTACAGATACTCCCCAGCGACGGCCAAATGTTGGCGCTGGAGCAGGTCGAACTGGCCGTTCATTTCACACGAGAGATTTTTACGGGGTCGTGAAGTTTATGAGCCGCCCCAACGACCCCGAAAAGATGGGTTGATGGACACTGTAGGAGAGCGCCTGGGTGCGCTCCCTGGCGGCCAAACCATTTAACACAGCCCACTATTCCATGAGTTGGCAATCCAGGTCAAAATCCAGATCGGTTGATAATCCTTCAATGCGGAAATTGTAGCCGTCCGCGTCATAGCGGATGACCGCGACGGCCTCGCGCGGGGCATCTTTGGTGATAGCAATGTCCCACAATTGTTTAAAGGAGCAGGCGGGCGGCGGCACCGGTTCGCCAGGGTTGGAATCGCGCGGCAGCGAGGTATCCCGCTCCATGCCGAGCTTCAGCGTGGTACTGGTGCTGTTCCCTCTGGAAGTAGACACCAATTCAAACGGGCGCGAAACTTTCACATCAACGGTTTCCCACTGGCGGCCTTCGGGATTGCCCCCCGCGCCAATTGGACGAGCGGCGTCGGATTGGCCCAGTTCTTTGACAAAACGATAGGTGACTTCAGGCTCGTAATCCGCATATAAGTCTAACATGCCATCCGAACGCACAAACTCCGCTTCCAGAGAATAGAACTGATAATCCTTCCCGGCGAAATTATAAATCTACTCAAAACGCGCTGCCGGGTCAAACTGGCTGGCATCCCCAGGCACGAGCGCCATTTGGCCGGTGAACAGGGAAATCACTGGCCCCAACACAAAACAACCGGCAAACACAACCGGAAAGAAGATCAGCAGCAGCCCCCACCCCAGACAGCCGCGCTGTCGTGGTTTTTTCGGTGTCAGGAGGTTAGACCGGTCAGTGACGTTATAGGACATAGCGAAAAAATTTTCCTTTACGGTTTAGGCAGCGGACACACCGTTGCGCGTCCCGACAAATAGCCGATTTTCGTAGGGACAACACAATGGGGTGTCCGTTCCGGTATTCTCCGTATTAATTTGTAAAAGAGCAGGATTGCGCCCTTACCGCAACCAGCCTTTGGGTTCGGTTGCCTTACTCTATCAACTGGCAATCCCGATCAAAGTTCAGATTGGTTGATAGCCCTTCAATGCGGAAATTGTAGCCGTCCGCGTCATAGCGGATGACCGCGACGGCCTCGCGCGGGGCATCTTGCGTTATGGCGATGTCCCACAACGTTTTAAAGGAACAGGTGGGCGGCGGCACCGGTTCGCCGGGAGACGAGCCTACCGGCGACCAAACATCCCGATCCATCCCCAGCAGCAGCGAAACACTTTCGCCATCACCGGTTGAAGTGGACATAATTTCAAAGGGGCGCGAAACCACCACCTGCGCCACTTCCCACTGACGGCCTTCCGTATTACCCCCCGCGCCAATTGGGCGGGCTTCGCCGGATTTAACCGTCTCTTTAACAAACCGATAGGTCACTTTCGGCTGATAATTGGCGTATAAGTCCAGCGTGCCATCGGAGCGCACATATTCCGCATCCAGGGTGTAGAACTGATAATCTTTCCCGGCAAAGCTGTAGATGTCATCAAACCGGGCTACCGGGTCAAATTGACTGGCATCTCCCGGCACAAACCAGAGTTGGTCGGTCAGAATGGAAATCACTGTAATGAGGCCGAAACAGCTCACCATAATGCCGAAAATGAACACCATAATCAACAACCACGCGGGCAAGAGACACCCGCGCCGCCCGCGTTTTTCCTCTGGCGATAGCATATGAGACCGGTCAATCACGTTGTCGGACATAAAACCTGCCCCTTGAATCAACCTTTACGCCGCCGTTTATTGTAGTCGAGAGTGCATTTTCGGGAAACTCATTGCCGTTCGCCGCAAGACTTGTTATAGTTCGCGTCCATTCGTCCAAAAAACGTTCTTCGCCTCCGCAATTTGTTACGCTTTCAAGGGAGACTTTTTATGTCTGACACTTTTCGCTTTGATCTGCCCCAGTCCGAGATTCCGCGCGCCTGGTATAACATCCAGCCGGATTTGCCCCGCCCCCTGCCGCCCGTCCTGAACCCCGGCACTGGTCAGCCGATAGGCCCGGACGATCTGGCCCCGCTGTTCCCGATGGCGCTCATCATGCAGGAAGTCAGCCAGGAACGGTATCTGGAAATCCCCGAAGAAGTCCGGGAGATTTACAAATTGTGGCGGCCCACCCCGCTGCTGCGCGCGCGGCGGCTGGAGCTGGCACTGGATACCCCCGCGCATATTTATTACAAATATGAGGGCCAATCCCCCAGCGGCAGCCACAAGCTGAATACAGCTGTGCCGCAGGCGTATTACAACAAGCTGGAAGGCGTGCAAGGTCTGACCACCGAAACCGGGGCGGGCCAGTGGGGCACGGCGCTGTCACAAGCCTGTAACTTCTTTGATCTGGAATGTTACGTTTACATGGTGAAGGTCAGCTACCAGCAGAAGCCCTACCGCCGCTCCATGATTCAGGCATTTGGCGCGGAAGTGTACGCCAGCCCCAGTGACCGCACCCAGGCGGGACGCAGCATCCTGGCGGCCAACCCGGACAGCACCGGTTCGCTCGGCATCGCCATCAGTGAAGCCGTCGAAGCGGCGGCCACCAGCGGCGGCAAATATAAATATTCGCTCGGCTCGGTGCTGAATCACGTCCTGACCCATCAAACCGTCATCGGCGAAGAGTCGCTGAAACAGATGGAAATGGCCGGGGAATACCCGGACGTGGTGATTGGTTGTGTCGGCGGCGGCAGCAACTTTGGCGGGATCGCCATCCCGTTCGCGCGGGAAAAACTGGTCAATGGCCGCACCACCCGCATCATCGCGGTTGAACCCACCGCCTGCCCCAGCCTGACCAAAGGCGTTTACGCTTATGATTTTGGCGACAACGTGGGTCTGGCCCCGATGGTCAAAATGTACACCCTCGGCCACAATTTCCTGCCTGCGCCGCTGCACGCTGGTGGGCTGCGCTATCACGGCATGGCAAGCCTGGTCTGCGAACTGTACGATCAGAACATTGTAGACGCGCAGGCCGTGCCGCAGTTGGAGACCTTCAGCGCGGCCATGCAGTTCCTCCGCGCCGAGGGCATTGTCCCCGCGCCGGAATCATCCCATGCAATCGCGGTAGCCTTGCGCGAAGCCCAGGCCGCTAAAGCAGCGGGCGAAAAGCGCGTGATTTTGTTTAATCTCTCCGGTCACGGCCACTTTGATATGTCATCTTACGATGCGTACCTGTCGGGCCAACTGACCGACTACGAGTATCCCGAACACGAAATCGAAAAATCTATGGCCGATTTGCCGAAGTTCTAAACTGTCCGCGTTCGCGGTTGCGGTACAATAGATCAGTATCGGGTAGGGGCGAGAGGCAAATCTCGCCCTTATTATTATCAGGTTCTACAAAGTGTCTGTACGCTGGTTTCGATTGTATCTGACAGGTCTTGTTTTAATGAGCGCCGGATGTTACACGCAAACCTTATCGGATTCAACGACAACGGCTGCCGCCGTCCTGACACCGATGACTCCAGCGAACACGCCGCAAGTGATGCCAACGGCGCTCACACTCACAACCCCCATTCCCGCCGAAGCCGGAACGCTGCTGATTCATACGGTGCAGCGCGGCGAAACGCTGTTTCAGATCGCGCAGTTTTATCAGGTTTCCCGTGCAGGCCGTTGTTAATGCCAATGCGCTGGCCGACCCCAGTC
>DATALK010000389.1:0-2571 GCA_036261085.1 Phototrophicaceae bacterium
CGTTTATAGCGATAAATAAACTTAATGTAATCGCCTATGGGCTTGCAAACGAATATCTTTGTTTTTGACTGGCGACTGAAGACTGGAAGCTGGTGACTTTTTCTCAAAGACTAAACAAATGTTTGAACAAATGTTCACGCCACCACCATTGATTTCTGCTAAACTGTTTCTAGCGGCTGGTTGAGGGTGCTTTCATGTCCTTGTTTTTCGACTATAGACTAACGACTAAAGACTATGGACTTGGCAAAAGCAGCAGCAGCGGCAGTCCCCCCTCTCCCCTCTGCCGCCGCCATGTTTGCAACTGATCTTTTCTTCCCCTCTCCAATCTTTGGAGAGGGGCCGGGGGTGAGGTTCTGAGCGGCTAGGGTGTGAGGTTGGGGGGTGGTTCCGCCAACCCATCCCGCACAGCGTCCAGGTAACTTTGTAACATCACCCGCGCCGCCAGATCATCAATCGGGTCGCGCACTTTCCGCCGCTGGCGAATCGAAATCTCCCGTGCTTCCACGCTGGTAAGCTGTTCGTCCCAGAAGATGATGGGGAGGGGTGTGGTCTGTTTTAGGGCTTCCACCCAGTCCCGCACGGCTTTGGCCTGGTCATGTCCGCCCGCTTCCGGCCAATCGTTAACCGGCAGGCCCACCACAAATGCCGTGACCTGCTGTTCCTGGGCGTGCCGGTTGATCTGTCCAAAATCCTGCGGGTTGCCGGCGCGGTGAATAATCGCCAGTTCCCGCGCCACCAGCCCGGACGGGTCACAGACCGCCAGCCCGATGCGTTTTTGCCCGTAATCAATGCCCATCAATCGGGTCATGCGGGCGCTTCCTGCAACTGGATGGTAATCCGCATCGGGAGCAGGGGCATTTGCCCGAACCAATCCGGCGTCAGGGTGATGATGGGTAACGTGCCGTCCGCCAGATGCACTTCGTTGACCAGATACGCGGTGGCATCGTTCAATGTCCGTCCGGCCAGATGTTCCCGCACAACATCGGCGTTGACCTGTTCGGTGACAATGCCGCTCCCGCTCAAAGTGAAGGTGATGCGCCCGCTGGTTGTGTCAATATCCGATACTGAACCGCGTTGGTACGTCACCGTTTCCGGTTTGATGGTTTGCCCGACGGCGATTTGATTGGACATCTGCGCGTACACAATTTGCCGCCCGTACTGCTCATCTACGGCCACCGCTTCCACAATCGCGCGCATGGTCAGTGATAATGTATCGGCCTGATCGCCCGGTTCGGCGCTGAAAGTTGTCCAATCCTCGCGTTCTTCCGCGATATGCACGGTTTCGAGGATGATAAACTGGGTATCACTCAGGCGCGGTTCCATCTCCACATACGCCCGCGATTGAAGCTGCTGGCGTAACGTCGCCAAGAGGCGTTCCTGGTCATCTGGGCTGACCACCCGTTTGGCCTGCGTTGTGCCGCCGGAAGTGGGCGCGATATTCCGCACCGTGACCCGGCTGGCAACTGGCCCAACGACGGTGTTAATCAATCCGGCCTCGACGTTACCCGCTTCGCCCTGCGAAATGGGCAGCGCTTCAATCGGAACTTCAATCTGTAAACCAATTCCGGCGGGGAGTTCCGCCGCGCTGGTCGTGCGAAACTGAATCGGTGTCCCGGCGCTGGTCGTCACCGTTGTCCCTGCCGGAACGGTGACGGCTTCCGTTGTTTGGTTGACAAACACTACTGAGCCGGTTGCCAGCGTTTCGCCCAGGTCTTTTTGACCGCTGGTTTCAATCGTACCCGTGTCCTCAATCTGGACGCTCATTTTGATGGCCGGTATCAGGTGGCTTTCGATGTCTACCGCCGCGTTATTGGGGTCAGCGATAATTTCCGACTCGGCCTGCACTTCGCTTTGGGCGGGTGTGATGATTACCGTCGCAGTGGGCAAAGCTACATAAGCCGCTCCGCCCAGCAGCGCCAGAATCACCAGCACGATCAACAACCGGCTGACCAAACGCCAGCGTCCGGTGGGTTGGTCGCCGCGCACACGGCTGGCGACCTCCATCAATTCGTCCGGTTCGGGTTCGCTGTCGGGCCGCTGGAAACGGGTGGTGAAAACTTTCGCCCGTCCCCGTCGCCAGCGTCCGCGTTCGCTCGCTCCGATGGTTTCAAAGGAACTGATATTCAGTTCTTCCGCGTGTTTGATGACCTGCGGATCATGGGTGACCAGCGCCAGCCGGATGGCGCGGCGCATGGCCTCGCGCTGAATCAGCACGAGATCGAGTTTACGGGTGAGGACGGTGCCGTCTTCCGGCCAGATCAGCAAGACACGCTTGCCGCGCAGGAACGAAAGCCGGTCACGAACGGATGCCGCGTCCTCACCGGGTTCAAGCTGGATGAAGTCGGGTCGGTCTGCCATCAGCCTTTATAACTTTGGGCGATCAATTCACGCGCGGTGTTTAACGCGGTTGGTATCTGGTTGGCATCTTTACCGCCCGCTTGCGCTAAATTCGGGCGTCCGCCACCACCACCGCCGACGACTGCCGCGATGACTTTAATCAAGTTCCCGGCGTGCAGTCCCTTTTTTGTCAGGTCATCAGTTACGGCCACCAGCAGTTGCGGTTTGTCGTCC
>DATALK010000422.1:0-5288 GCA_036261085.1 Phototrophicaceae bacterium
CGACCTCGTTGGAAGACTTGCGGACGCGGATTGGCCGGATGGTCATTGCTTATGACAAGGACAAAAAACCGGTCACTGTTGAAGATTTAAAAGCGGCAGGCGCGGCGACTGTGCTGCTAAAAGAGGCCATCAAGCCGACGCTGATGCAAACGCTCGAAAATACCCCGGCAATTGTCCATTGCGGCCCGTTCGCCAATATCGCTCACGGCAATTCGTCCGTGTTAGGGGATATGATCGCGGTCAAATGTGCCGATTATGTTATTACCGAATCGGGTTTCGGCGCGGACATCGGGGCGGAAAAATTCTTTGATATTAAATGTCGGGCTTCCGGTTTACGCCCGAATGCGGCGGTGCTGGTGGTGACCGTTCGTGCCTTAAAAGCTCACACGGGTAAATACAAAGTGGTGGCCGGTAAGCCGCTTGATCCCGGCCTGACCAGCGAAAGTGTGGCCGATGTGGAAGTGGGCGCGGCCAATATGGTGCGGCATCTGGAAAATATGCGGAAGTTTGGTGTCAATCCAGTGGTCGCCATCAACACGTTTGCCACAGATACCGAGGCCGAAGTGGACGCTATTAAAGAAATCGCGCTGGCTTCCGGCGCTACCGGTGTTTCCGTTGCCAGTCATTGGGCCAACGGCGGCGCGGGCGCGGCGGAACTGGCGGAACTGGTCGTGGATGCCTGCGACCAGCCGAACGATTTTAAATTTCTGTATCCGGTAGAGTGGCCGATCAAAAAGAAGATTGAAACCATTGCCGCTGAAATTTATCGCGCGGATGGGGTTGACTACACCTCTGAAGCTGATAAACAGATTGAAACCTTTGAGAAAAATGGCTTCGGCCAACTGCCCATTTGTATGGCAAAGACCCATCTGAGTTTTACCGCCGAACCCAGTATCAAAGGCGCGCCGACGGGTTTCCGGTTGCCGGTGCGGGAAGTGCGGGCATCGGTTGGGGCGGGTTTTATTTATCCGCTGTGCGGGGAAATGCGCACGATGCCTGGGCTGCCGAAGAACCCCGCCGCCGAAAATGTTGATCTGGACGATGACGGTAACGTGGTGGGATTGTTCTAGAACCGCTGCTTAATCCGATATATCCGGGCGATTCAACATCGCCCGGATTTTTATAGCGGCAATTTCACCTGGACGGTGGTTCCCTGGCCGTACTGGCTTTCGATGGTCAGACTCCCGCCATGTAATTCAGCCAGCCGCTTGGCGATAATTAATCCTAGTCCCAGCCCTTGCTGCTCGTGTACCATGCGCTCAAACTGCATGTAAGCCCCGATATGGTTCAAGTGTTCGGGCGGAATGCCGCGCCCCTGGTCGCTGATACTCAGCACGGCGAACTGATTGTCCTGTGAAGTCTGGATTTTCACCAGTGAGCCGGGTTTAGAGAATTTAAAAGCGTTGTCTACCAGCTCCTCGACCATTTTTGACAGATTTTCAGGAAACCAACGGACTTCGATCTCACCAACGTTTAAATGCAAATCATCCTCGCGGCATTTCTGTTGGGCGATCTGGCGGGCAATATCACAAATGGCGGGTTGGGCAAAGATGGGGCGGGCAGCGCGGGCGGCGGCCAGCATGTCCGGGTCGTCCATCATCAATTCAATCTGGGCATAAGTCAGATAGTTTTCGATGACCCGGTGCAGTCGCATCCCTGAACGTTGAATGGACTCAATCATGTTTACGGCCAGATCACGTTCAGTATGGTCATAATCCATTAGCAGCAGTTCGGTGTTGCCAATGATCCCGGTGAGCGGGGTGCGAAGTTCGTGGGGCAGGGCGCGAATGATGTTCGCCCGCAGCGCGTCCAGTTTTTGCTCGTAGGCGTGGACTACCGACTCGTAGCGTTCGATGCGCCGGCTAATGGCCTGGAGCAGTTCTTCGGCGGTGAAGGGCTTCATCAGGTAATCATCGGCCCCCAGTTCCATCCCCCGACGCCAGCTATCCCGATCCGTGCGGGCGGTCAGGAACATAAATGGGATATTGGCGGTGATGGGATTCTGGCGGAGTTCAATCAGGACATCAAACCCATCCAGTTCCGGCATCATGATGTCACAAATGACCAGATTGGGCTGGTACTCTTTGGCCTTTTCAATGCCGCTGCGGCCATTTCCCACGCCCTGCACATCAAAACCTTCTAATTTCAAGGTGTCGGCGACGTTCTTGAGAATTAAAGGTTCGTCTTCAATGACAAGAATTTTAGTCATACGCCCTGTCCCATTAATAACGACCATTTGCCGGTTCTTTACAAATTATAGAATCTTCCAAAGTAACAAACCCTTAAGATTTGCCGCTGAATGGTTCTCTGTACGGTTTTCAGCGTTAGCTTTATAATCAACGGCTCTCGTTAACGTTCAGATCAGGGGGATGACCACCTTGAGAAGTGTGATTGCTTTTAATGACGATTGGCTGTATTACGCGGGTGATGTTGGTGCGGATGTGCCGGACAGCCAGTTCCAGCCGGTGACGCTGCCGCATACCAATGTGGTGCTGCCGCATCATAACTTTGATAACGCCGAATACCAGTTCATTTCGACCTATCGTAAACATTTTCGGCTGCCGGAAGCGCGAAATGGCCGCCGCGTGTATGTGGATTTTGACGGCGCGATGATCGCCTGCGAAGTCTTTTTGAACGGTCATAAGGTGGGTGAGAATGAAGGCGGTTACACGCCGTTTTCCTTCGACCTGACCGACTACCTGAACGAGACTGGCGATAACCTGCTGACCGTGCGCCTGGATTCCACCGAACGTCCGGATATTCCGCCGTATGGCAATGTGGTGGATTATCTCACTTTTGGCGGCATTTACCGGGACGTGAAGTTACGATATGTCGAGCTGTGCCATATCGAAAAGGTGTTTGTGCGGACATTAGATGTTCTAACAGATAAACCGCGTCTTGAGATTGAAATTACTATGCGGAATCAGGGACCGGAAACTGGAGCAGAATTAGGGGCAAGTATTTATAATGCTGATGGTGAAGAAGTCACATTTAGTGACATTTGGGCAAGTGTTCCAGGGTACAGCACTGAGACTTTCGTATTAAATGGTTTTAATCTCCCTCAAATTAGTCTTTGGTCACTTGATACCCCGACGCTTTATTCTGTGAAGTTTTGGTTCGGTAGCGAAGTGCAAATTAGCGAGAATCCCTTGCAATTTGGCTTCCGCGAAGCCGTATTCCGTGACGATGGTTTTTATCTCAATGGTAAAAAGGTCAAGCTGCGCGGCCTGAACCGCCATCAGACTTATCCCTACATCGGCGCGGCGGCTCCCGCCCGGTTACAGCGCAAAGACGCTGACATCCTCAAGGACGAATTCGGTGTCAATATTGTTCGCACCTCCCATTACCCGCAGTCGCCGCACTTCTTAAACCGCTGTGATGAAATCGGCCTGCTGGTGTTTGAGGAAATCCCCGGTTGGCAGCACATTGGCGACCAGGATTGGCAGGGTATCACCTTGCGGGATGTGCAGGCGATGATTGAACGAGATCGTAATCACCCCAGCATTATTCTGTGGGGTGTGCGGATTAACGAATCGTTCGACAACGAAGCCTTTTACACGGCAACGAATGCTCTGGCGCACAAACTTGACCCGACGCGGCAAACCGGCGGCGTGCGTAATTTCCGGGGCAGCCAGTTCCTGGAAGATGTGTATACCTACAATGATTTTTCCAACACCGTGTTGGAGCCGGATTTTACCCCGCATTTGGTCACGGAGTTTAACGGCCATATGTTCCCGACCAAAGCCTGGGATCAGGAAGAACGCCAGGTGGAACACGCGCTGCGCCATGCGCGTATCCAGGACAAAGCGGTGAGTTTGGAGCGGGTCACGGGTGCGATAGGCTGGTGCGCTTTTGATTACAACACCCATCAGGAATTTGGTTCGGGGGATCGTATCTGTTATCACGGCGTTTCGGACATTTTCCGCCTGCCGAAGTTTGCGGCCTATTTCTATGAAAGCCAGCTTGACCCGGCCATCCGCCCGGTCATCCGTCCGGCGACCTTCTGGACGATGGGCGATTGCAGCGAGGGCGGCATCAATCCGCTGGTGATTTTTAGCAACTGTGACGAAGTGGAAGTTTTCTTTGGCAAGGAACGTTTCGGCCAATTTCCACCAGACCGCGCTGCTTTCCCGCATCTGCCCCACCCGCCGTTCGTGATTAAAGGTCTGAGTCTGCTGTGGGGCGGCCATACCTATGATGATCTGCGCGTGGTGGGTTATATCAATGGGCAGGCGGTGGCCGAACACCGCATTTCCACGCGCGGTGTGCCGCACGCGCTGACGCTCACCCCGGATGACACCGAACTTTATGCCGATGGCGCGGATATGACTCGGTTGGTGTTCAAAATCGTGGATGAATATGGCAACCGGCTCCCGTATACCAATCAGGTGGTATCGTTCGAGCTTGAAGGACCAGCCGAGTTGATTGGTGAAAATCCGTTTGCGCTGATGGGCGGGCAGGCCGCGCTGTACGTGAAGGCCAAACGTGAAGCGGGTACGGTCACGATCCGCGCTACCACGCCGCGCCTGGAACTGGCGGTGGCGACGATTCAGATGCGATAAATATATCAACCGCCAGGTCGCCAAGAGCGCCAAGAAAATCTTCGTTTCTATCTTGGCGTCCTCGGCGTCTTGGCGGTTTCATTGGTATTATTGAGAAAAACTCTTTTTGGGAGAAAATCCATGCCGAACTATATTCTCGCTTTAGATCAGGGAACCACCTCCTCGCGTGCTATTCTGTTTAATCGGGATGGGCGCATTATTGCCACCGCGCAGCAGGAATTTCCGCAAATCTACTCACAGCCCGGCTGGGTCGAACATGACCCGGAGACGATCTGGCAGTCACAGCTTCAGGTTGTCCGCGCGGTGTTGGAACAGCAGCACACGACGGCGGCAGATATTGCCGCGATTGGCATCACCAACCAGCGCGAATCGACAGTAGTTTGGGAACGTGCCACCGGCAAACCGATCTTTAACGCCATTGTCTGGCAGGATCGCCGCACGGCGGGGTTGTGCGATCAACTGAAAGCGGAAGGTTTTGATAAAACGATCCGCGAGAAAACGGGTCTCGTCACCGATGCGTATTTTTCCGGTACGAAGGTGGCCTGGATTTTGGACAATGTTCCCGGCGCGCGCGAACGGGCCATGCGTGGCGAACTGGCGTTTGGCACGATTGACAGCTTCCTGATGTGGCGGCTGACCGGTGGGCGTCTGCACATTACCGATGTGAGCAATGCCAGCCGAACCATGCTTTATGACATCCACAAAAACTGGTGGTCAACCACTATG
>DATALK010000442.1:0-15530 GCA_036261085.1 Phototrophicaceae bacterium
GGTGCGCGACCTGGATGCTGCCCACAATAATAATCAGGATGGTGGCGGCGGCTGCCAGTAGGTTATCCAGGCGGGCCTGGGCGCTGCTGTCCATAAAAATTGCCTCTCATCAGGAATTTTTTGAGTGAATACCGGGGCGCAGCAGTACCGCGCCCCGGCGACTAACGAAGTATTTGATTATTCCAGGTAGCCGTTATCTTCCAGAATGGCGTCGTATTCTTCCTTCAACGCCTGCTGGGTGTCTTCCAGGCTTTGCTGGTCAGACAGATACAGCGCGACCTGCTCCACAATCAGCGGACGGAGTTCAGCGCTGGCGCGAATGTCGGAGAAGGGGCGGCCATATTCCACGGCGAGGTCAAGCAGCTTGGCCCAGACGGGATTAGTTTCCTTGATCTGTTCCCAGGCATCGGTGCGCACCGGGGTATAACCGGCGACGGCGTTCAGGGCGATGGCGTTGTCCTGGCTGCCAATGAACTTCAGGAATTCAACCGCCAGTTCGGGGTCTTCGGCATAAGCGGGAACCGACAGCCAGTCAATAAAAACCTGGATCAGCGGCGCGCCATTTTCGCCAGCCGGATACGGGGCGATGGCAATGTTTTCCCACAGCGGATCATCAGTGGAGGGCATGTTCCACATCGGGAAAATACCGCTGACGACGTTGCCAGAGGCAATTGGTGTGCCTTCAAACGGGGGCAGACCGGCGGTGGTTTCGTCGGGCATAATGATCCGGCGGCGGTTATACATAAACTTCAGCGCTTCGGCGGTGGCGGCGCTGTCAAAGGCGCTGGTGCCATCTTCGTTATAGAGTTCGCCACCCGCGCTCCAAATGTAGGCGATAAATTCCTGAGCATCAAACAGACCGCTGCCAATATCCAGGAAACCCATCTTGGTCATGGCGTTGTCGGCAACCGCGCTGTTGGCCTTCACAAATTCCAGGGCGTCGGCAAAGGTCAGCGGGGGGATAACCGAGGCGTCAGCGGCCAGGTCGGTGCGGTAGAACACCGGACGGGGACTCATCAGCAGCGGCAGGCCGCGCAGATGGCCGTCCCAGGTCACGGTTTCAACCGCTGCCGGGAGGAATTGTTCCAGATCGGCCCAATCCTTCAGATAGGGGTCGAGGTCGGCCAGCAGGTCGCCGTAGGTGGCGGCATATTCCGAGCCGAGGTAAACGATGTCCGGGCCATCGCCAGTGGTAAACCAGCCCGCGACGGTGGCATCAAAATCGCCCCAGCCGCCGGTCTGGATTTCCAGCTTGACATCGGGGTGGTCAGCCTGGAAGGCCGGGAAGGCCACATCATTGAACCACGCCAGCGCGTCTTCGGTCAGACCGGTAATGTAAATTTCGAGACTTTTTTCTTGCGCGGCTACCGGCAGCACAAAGGCCAGCAGCAGCAAAGCGGAGAGTACGACTAACAAAAAGCGGTGTTTCATTCTGACTTTTCCTCCTAAAAATCGAGTTTGTTGAAGGGAACTAATTACCCTGTTTGGGATAGTTAGTTAGATTAACTTACTTACCGAAAGTGTAGCGATAGTTGGTGATTTTGTCAACTCATTTTTAGAAGCAAAGGAAATCAAAGAGGCGAGAACGCTATGTTCTCGCCTGCCCAAGTCGTGGCCGTTTTTCAGAATAGGCTGATTACTGTTCGTAAGTGGAACGGACGGCTGGCAGTTGTTGCAGGTTGGCTTGGCCCACATCCAGCAGCCAGGTGGAGACCCACGCGGTGCGACGATCTGGATAGACAGCCTGCACCCAATCGCCGGCCCAGTTGCGGCCTACCAACATTAAGGTGTCGCTGCGCGTGGCCGCTGCCTGCTGTCCATAACCGGCATCGGGGCCAGCGCGCAGGATTACGCTGTCCTGATTGATGGCAGCAGGAATCGGATTTGCCAGCGCAAAGGTGAGTTGATAACCATTTGTCCAGCGCGGGACCAGGTTAAAGAAGGTATTGCCGGGTTTAAAGGGCAGTACATTTCCCTGCATGTCGAAGAAATAGAGCGGGGCGGTATCATTTTTGCGCCGCCATTCACCCTCGAAATACTGACCGTCACGGAATAGATAAATGTGCCCGCTGCCGACCAGATTGACCTCAAAGGCGTAATTGGCCGTACCCCAGTAACCGTCGGACACCATCGGTTGTTCGATATGATCGGTTTCAATGACCACAAGATTGGCCGCATTGATTTGAGTTTTGGTGATGGCATCAAAATGGGGTTCGCCGTCCTGGCTGCGGAGCCAACGCCCACTCTCATAAGCCCAGGTAACTTCTGTATGGCGGTAAGCGATGGTGATGCCGTTAACGGGCGTGCCATTGGCGGGCGGCATGGGACTGAAGGCCAGGCCCGCAATGGGATCGGGCGTTGTATCCAGCCCTAGTTTTTGCGCCTCGGTATATAACGCTTCGGTGTCACCAAACAGGGTATGCTCAAAGGCGACCCCCTCTTTGGGAAACCGGCAGAGTGGGGGACAACCGCCGCCGCCAAAATTGCGCATAGGCATTACGGCATCCTGCCGCAGCCGCTCCAGTGTACCCATGCTGGAGCCGGAATGAACAAACAACGAGCCATAAATGCGCGTGAGTTCAATATCTACCAGGCGGGCGCTGCGGACTGGCCCCAAATGCGGGACGGCCTGACTCTGAAAAATGGCTGTGAAACGGGTAACGCCGCCTTCAACCAGATGTTCCCAAACAATATCCGCTGCGTTTAAGCCCGATTGGGGTCGCACTACCGCCGGATTATTACTGATTTTGATATTCAGTGGGCGGCGTTCCAGCAGTTCGGGGGTCTCAACCATCAGGCCGGTCAGGTGGCTGACCCCGTCGGGGAATGTATCGGGGCCGATCACTGGTGTTTCCTGAGCGTGAACGGGTATAACGAGAACCAGCAAAATGGTGAGCAGTGCAAGTCGTTTTAGTCTCATGTGGGTCTCCTGAAAAAGTCTGTTTTTATTCTAAGGCCATCTGGCGCAGCGTAGGGCAAAAGGTGGGGAAAAGTATAAAATTAAACGATGGGGCTTTTTTATACCTGCCATAAGGTTCCTGTAATCTTTGAGGATTACCCTGGTTTGATGACCAGATCACAAGTGATTTACGTGGTAGATGATGAACCTACGCTGCGCGAGGTCGTGCGGCGTTATCTGGAATTGGACGGTTTCCAGGTGGTGGAAGCGGAGACCGGGCCGCAAGCGCTGGCGCTGCTGCGCGAGAAACCAGCCGACTTGATTTTGCTGGATATTATGCTGCCCGGACTGGACGGGTTTACCATTGCCCGTTCGCTGCGCCAGTCGCCGGAATATCAGAATACCCAGGGCAGCGTCCCCATTATTATGCTGACTTCGCGCGGGGATGAAGCGGATCGGATTCTGGGGTTTGAATTGGGCGTGGATGATTATGTGGTCAAGCCGTTCAGCCCGCGTGAATTGGTGGCTCGCGTCAAAGCGGTGCTGCGCCGGAGCAGTGCTGGGGGCGAACCCGCCCATCAACCGCTGACATTTGCTGATTTACATATTGACCCGCTGCGGCGTGTTGTAACCTTACGCGGCGAAACGGTGCTGCTGACCGCCAAAGAATTCGATCTGTTGTGGTTTTTTGTGCGCCATCCACAGCAGGTGTTGACCCGCGATCAACTGCTCAATCAGGTTTGGGGCTATGAGTTTTATGGCGATGAAAGCACGGTCACGGTGCATATCCGGCGACTGCGGGAAAAAATCGAGTCTGATCCATCTGAACCCAATTATATTCAGACTGTGCGCGGGGTAGGATATAAATTTGACCCGAATTAATCTGTATCCCCTGGTCGGTCTGCTGGTGACGGTGCTGTTGGCTTTCGCGGCGGCGATGGCCGTTGTGATCCCGTCGCTCAATCCGCCGCTGCAAGATGTTCAACTTCTATTTTTGTTTATGGGCGGCAGCGGCGGGGTAACAGTCGGCGTGGTGTATGTGCTGTACCAGCGGCAACTGGTGCAGTGGTTTACCAGCCTGCGGTGGACGCTGCTCACCATTATTCTGTTAACGGTGCTGCTGGTCTTTGTCAACGTTTTTGTGACCGCCAAACTGATGTTTATCAGCCCACATGATTTTGTGTTGACCTCAGCGCTGCTGGTATTTGCCGGGATGATTGCGGTCATTTCCGCGATTTTGTTTGCCAGTACCCTGATCGAACGCATTCATTACTTGGGTGAAGCCACGCGCAAGCTGGCGCGCGGTGAACTCCACACCCGGCTGAAGATGTCCGGTAATGATGAACTGGCGCAACTCGCGGTGCTGTTTAACCAGATGGCGCAGCAGCTTGAAGCCGTTGACCAGGAAAAACAATTGCTGGAACAAAGCCGCCGGGACTTGATCGCCTGGGTCTCGCATGATTTGCGTACACCCTTGGCGGCAGTGCGGGCGATGAATGAGGCCATGCTGGATGGGGTGGTGGCCGACCCGGAAACGGTGACTCGTTACCGGCAGCAGATTCACCGCGAAGTAGAACATCTCGGCCATCTGATTGATGATTTGTTTGAGATGGCTCAAATGGATGCCGGACATCTCCAGCTTAATCGTAAGCCCACCTCGCTGCCGGATTTGATTACCGATACCCTCACCAGTCTTAGCGCGCGGGCGGCCCAACAAGGCGTGATTGTGACCAGCGAGATTGAAGCTGATTTGCCGGTGAGGCTGGTTGCCCCGGACAAAATTCAGCGGGTGGTTTATAACCTGTTGGATAATGCGATCCACCATACCCCGCCCGAAGGCCAGGTCACTATTACGCTGCGGCGGGTCGGACCAGGGCTACAGGTTTGTGTTCACAACACCGGTTCGGTTATTACGCCGGATGACCTGCCCCATATCTTCGAGCGGTTTTACCGGGGCGAACGTTCGCGCGCCCGCAGCAGCACCGGCTATCGCGGCACGGGGCTGGGATTAGCGATTGCGCGTGGTTTTGTGGAAGCGCATGGCGGCAGTATCAACGCGACCACTAGCCCCGATACCGGAACCACGTTTACCTTCATCCTCCCGTAATCTCTCCGTAATCTGGGCGTAACCTGCCTGTTACACCCTACTGCTAACCTCCAATTGTCCGTTTGGACAAACAATTAGTTCAGGCAATGGAGGTTAACAATGCGTACTCGTTTGACTCTACTCTCGGTTCTGGTGCTGTTGGTGGCGGTATTTGGTGTGGCGACGGTGGGGCAAGCGCAGGACAGCATGACGCACACCTGCGATTCGACGCTGGTTCTGCTGCTGTATGTGGCCGAGCATGATTACGGCTTTCACCCGATGATGGATGTCTCGACGTTCGAGAAGGGGCAGTATGCACCCTGGTTCGAGGCGATGATGGCCGAAATGCCGGATGATGAGATGATGGCAACCGAAGAAGCGATGATGGGCGGCGATGAGATGATGCCGACGGAAGAAGCCATGATGGGCGACATGGTGACATTAGCTCCCGGCAATGTGGCCAATGAAGACTCGGCGTGTACGGAACTACGGGCTGAACTGGAAGCGTTTTTCTACCAGACCATCAGCGAAAGCATGATGATGGATAACTCCGGCGGTTAGTGACGGTTTAATGTGAGCGGTATCTCGACCCCCTTGTTTCGGCCATGAGGGGGTCGAAAAGTATGGATGTGATGAAAAGAGGCGGGTGATGCGAACAAAAATATCCCTCGGAACTTTAATTTTGGTCAGTTTGCTGTTAGCCGTCGCGTTGACGGCACTGCTGTTTGGCGGCTCACGAATCTTCAGTGTGCCGTTCCCGGCGTTTGATTTGTTTGATCTGGTAGCACGCACGCTGCCAGGGGGCCTGTTAACGTTTGGCATAGACTTAATGGTTGCCACCATTCGCGGACTGAACCTTGGCCCCACCGCTGATACGGCTAAACTTGCCGAGCAGTTGATGGCAACCGGACTGTTTATTGGTTTGGCAACCTTCGCCGGTTTAATTTTTTTGTCGTTGATGCAGGGGCGTGCGGAAAAGTCAACCAGATCATTGCGCGACAGCCTGCTGTTCGGTCTTGGGTTGGCCCTGGTTTGGGGGCTGCCGCTGCTGGCTGTCAGTGCGGCGATGAGTCGTACCGCGACGGCGGATCCGGCGGTCAGTATTGCCTGGTTGGTGCTGTTGTATGCCGGATGGGGATTGGCTCTGGGCTATGCTTTTTTCAGGCTGAACCGGGTTCCTAAGACGGCTGTCGGTACAGAAACTTCCGCCACTGGCTTAGATCGCCGCCAATTTCTGGTGCTGCTTGGCGGCGCGACGGCGGTCATTACCGTTCTGGGGGCCGGGCTGGGTGCGCTGCTGAATTCGACCACGCGCGCGGTGACAGCAGTGGCCGCACTCCCGGATTTGGGCGGAAAACCGCCGCTGAAATTGCCGAACGCCGATGACCCGTTACAACCGGCGCTGGGCACACGCCTGGAATATACGCCGCTTGACCAGCATTACCGGATTGACATCAATACCGGCTATGGGCCGCGTCTGGACTTGGACAGTTACACACTCAAAATAACTGGTCTCGTGGCCGAACCGGCGGAACTGACATTGGCTGAAATTCAGGACTATGAGCCGATGAGCCAGTACATCACCATGTCGTGTATCTCTAATCCCGTTGCCGGTGATTTGATTGGCACAACACTGTGGACGGGGACAAGTATGCAAAATCTGCTGGAACGGGTGAAGCCGCTGCCGGAAGCCACGCATATCAAAATCAAAGCTGCTGATGGTTTTGATGAAGTGGTGGCGCTGGATGTGATCCGCCAGGATGAGCGGGTGATGCTGACTTATGCGTGGGATAATGAACCCTTACGCGAAAAACACGGCGCGCCGCTGCGGATTCATATCCCGAATTTGTATGGCATGAAACAGCCGAAGTGGATTACCGAGATGGAATTTATACCGGCCTGGGAAGAAGGTTATTGGGTGCGGCGTGGTTGGGACAAAGAGGCGCGGGTGCGGGCAACTTCAGTGATTGATACGGTTGCCACCGATGCGATTATCGAAAGTGGCGACCAGCAGCTTGTTCCGATTGGCGGCATCGCCTGGGCGGGGGCGCGGGGAATTAGCCGGGTTGAGGTGCAGGTAGATGCTGGCGAGTGGGTTGAAGCACAACTACGCCGCCCGATCTCGGATAAAACCTGGGTGATCTGGCGGTATGACTGGCCGTTTACGGCGGGGCAACATACCTTTGCCGTTCGCTGTGTGGAAACTGATGGAACACCGCAAATTGAAGCGGCTGACGGGGTGAGACCGAGTGGCGCAACCGGGGTTCATCAGGTATCGGAAGCACTATAGGAGGCCGTGTGTATGAAGTATCTAATGGTATTATTCTCGTTCGTATTGGTTTTGACGGCCTGTGCGCCATCCGCAACGCCATCCAGTACAGCTGTTCCGACGACAGGAGCCACCGCTTTTGTCCAACCGACGCCGACGCAGGAAACGCTCGGTCAACCGGTAGCACAGTCTGGGCCTGACGCGGGTGGCGTAGTGCGACCTGCATGGCAAACCCTGCCGCTGGTGAATGCCCGTACCGGTGAGACTTTCACCTTTGCCGATTTGGCGGGTAAGGTGATTTTTGTCGAACCGATGGCGACCTGGTGTACCACAACTGTCGTCAGCAGTTGGGGAATGTCAAGGTAGCAAGCGGGCAGGTCAGCGGTGATAAGGTGGTTTTTGTAGCGTTAAGTGTTGAAACCGATTTAACGGCGGATACCTTGGAGCAATATGCCGAGACGAATGATTTTGACTGGATTTTTGCTGTTGCCACCCCGGAACTGCTCGGCGAACTGGTCAATACCTTTGGGCGGGCCATTACTGCGCCGCCATCAACGCCGCATTTTATTATCCGTTCCGATGGCACAACGACAGCGTTAGTCACGGGGATTGAGACCCCCGATCAGCTTGTCCAGCACTTGCAGGCGGAGGCTGGCGGGTGAGTGATTACGCGCAGGCTTTTATCCTCGGCAATCAGGCCATTCTGACGAATGTGTGTCTGCTGCCGCTGTATCCTGGATTGATTGCCTTCCTGACTGGCAGTGCTGGCAGCGAACACGCGCCGCGCGCTGGTGGGTGGCTTGGTCTGCTGGTTTTGGCTGGCATTCTCAGTATGATGCTGCTCGTCGGCCTGGTGCTGTTCCTGTTTCGGCAGTCGTTTGGGGCGATCCTGCCGGTGCTGCTGCCGGTGATTTACGGTGTTGTGATTGTGCTGGGGGGCCTGATGCTCTTGGGCCGTAATCCCTTTGCCCGGTTGAGGGTGGTGCAGACACCAGTTTTGAGTAATCCCTATATCACAGCCTATCTCTATGGGCTGCTGTTGGGGCCAATGACACTGCCCTGCACTGGCCCACTCATCACCAGCGCGTTTGTATTAGGCGCAGGCAGTGCGACTATGCTGGCCGATGGTCTGCTATATTTTCTGTTTTTCGGCTTGGGTTTTGGCTGGCCGTTGATTGTCCTGCCCTGGTTGGCGCTGCCCGTCCAGCGGCGGTTTACCCATTGGTTATCCAAAAATCATCAACTGTTGGCACGGGTATCGGGGTTGGTGCTGGTGTTTATCGGCGTGTATGGTCTATGGACCGAGTTGATTCCGAATATCTAAAGGATGGGGGAAGGGCTTGAACCTTTCCCCCATGTTGGTAAATAGACTTTATCCCAGGTATTTTGCCAGGAATTTAAGTTTTTCGGCAGCCTGATAATCGCCGCCGCCTTCGTGATGGTTATAAGCCCACACTTTGATGTCCTTGTCAGCGGCATAATGGTTATAAGCGGCATAGACGGTGCGCGGCGGGCAAATTTCGTCCATCAACCCAACCGAGAACAGGCCGGGCGCGGTGGCGCGGGCAGCAAAGTTAACCCCATCAAAATAGGCGAGGTTATCAAACACGGTTTCAACCTGATCGCGGTGGGTCTGGCAGTAACGCGCAATTTCGCTGTAGGGCGCGCCATCGGTGATTTCGGTGGCAACGCGATAATGGCAGAGGAACGGCACATCTGGCATCGCGGCAACCAGGTTTGGTTCGAGACCGGCAACGGCCAACGTAATGCCGCCACCCTGGCTGCCGCCAGTGATAGCGATTCGCTGCGCGTCAACGGCGGCGTGTGATCGTGCGGCTTCAACCGCGCGCACGGCGTCGGTAAACACACGGCGGTAGTAGTAGGTGGCCGGATTGAGAATCCCGCGTGTCATAAAGCCGGGGTAATGGGGATTTGAGCCTTCCGGTTCCGGGTCAGGCGTGTCGCCACGACTCCACGAACTGCCCTGACCGCGTGTATCCATAATCAGGCTGGCATAACCGGCGAGCGCCCACAGCATTCGCTCAAAGGGAAAGCCCCGCCCGCCGCCGTAGCCGATATATTCAACCACGCAGGGCAGCGGCGCGGAACGCTGCTTGGGCAGCGTGAACCAACCTTTAATGGGTTGGCCGCCAAAGCCGTTAAAGGTGACATCAAACGATTCGACCAGGCGTAATCCGGCATCAATCGGTTCAAACTGCGCGTTGAGTGGGAACTGGCGGGCTTCGGCCAGCGTTTGCTGCCAGAACGCATCAAAATCAGCGGGTTCCTGGCGCGGCGGGCGATAGGCTTGGAGCTGTTCCAGCGGGAGATCAAAAAAGGCCATGAGATTCGCTTTCATCAATAAGAAAATCATTGAAACAGCTTAATTGTAACGCTGGCGGCAAATAATTCCAGCCGTTTTAAGCCGCGTTTCCGGCCCGGAAAACAAAAGGACGCAAATAAGTTGCGTCCCTGGTGATCGTGAAAATTGGCATTGGATTGATGTAAGTCTTCGCTCCTTTAGCCCTTGACGGAACCGGCCATTAAGCCGCGCACAAAATAACGCTGCAAGGCAAAAAAGACCAGTAACGGAACAATCATCGAAACAAACCCGGCTGATGTGAGCAAGTGCCAGTCCTGGCCCCGCGACCCGACCATATCGGCGATCCGCTGCGTTAAGACCTGCGCATCGCGGTTGGTGATGCCGATAAAAATCAGGGCGACCAGGTAATCGTTCCAGACCCAGAGGAACTGGAAAATGGCAAAGGAGGCCAGCGCCGGTATGGACAGCGGCAGGATTAACCGAGTAAAAATGGTGAAATGGGAAGCACCGTCAATAAAGGCTGATTCCAGAATATCTTTGGGGAGGTTGCTGATATAGTTGTAGAGCAGGTAGGTTGCCAGCGGCAGACCAAACCCGGTATGGGCCAACCAGATACCCAGAAACGTGCCATTCAGTTCCAAATTGACGTAATCGCGCAGGATGGGGATGAGCGCAATTTGCAGCGGCACGACCAGCAGCGCGACGACGGCAATAAATAAAAGCCGCCGTCCGGGGAAACGCATCCAGGCAAAACCGTAAGCGGCAAACGCGGCAATGAGAATCGGAATAACAGTAGATGGGATGGCGACGGTGAGCGAATTCAGGAACGAATCAACCAGATTATCGCCCTGAACGGTATTGGTTGAGCCATCTACATTGCGAATCTCAAAGGACTTTCCACCCAGCACTTGCTGGTAATTGTCAAAGGTAAAATTGGTGTTGGCCGACCACTGGAGCGTGTAACGTTCCAGGTGTCCACTCCGCAGGTTACCAACCCAGACCAGCCGTGTGTCATTATTTACGGCCACACCCTCACGCCACTGGTCAAAAGTGGCCGTAACCCCTTCAATGGTAATGGGTTGGTCACGAGTTTGGTCAGGGGGAATGGGTAGTTCTTCACCGGTAGACATCCAGCCCTGATGGGGTAACACCGTCCACCAGCCTGAAGATTGAATATCATTGCGCTGGCGGAAAGATGAAACCAACAACCCGACAATGGGAACCGTCCAGACCACAACAATGAACAGCAAGACCGCATTAACGATATAGGTGGCTCTTCGCCGTGTAATTTTCATGATGTGACTCCTGGTTAGAAGGCTTCCCGTTTACTGAAGGCACGCAGGTTGTAGATCATGACCGGGATAACGGCAATGAGCAGCACAATCGCAATTGCCGCACCATAACCAGTATTACCGCTGACAAACATTTCCCGGTAGAAACGGACGCCGATCACTTCAGTGCCAAACTGACCGCCCGTCATCACCATGACAATATCAAAGATTTTCAACGTGAAAATAACAATAGTGGTAATGACTGTCATTAAGGTTCCGGCAATGTTGGGGATGATGATGCGGAAGAAAATCTCGATTTCATTGGCCCCATCCACGCGGGCGGCTTCCAGCAGCTCTTCCGGGATGGATTTGATGGCGGAGGAGATCAGCACCATTGCATAGCCGGTTTGTAACCAGACCATGACGATAATCAAAAACAGGTTGTTCCAGGGTTGAACCAGGGTGAGCCAGCCCTGCGCTTTGCCACCTGCGCCCGTGACAACGGCGTTTAACATCCCGATGTTCGGATTGACATCGTAAATAAACTTCCAGATCACCCCTGCGCCGACCATTGAAATTGCCATCGGCATGAAGATAAACGATTTGGCGACGCGCTCAAAGGAGCTGCGATCCGCCAGGATGGCAATAAACAGCCCAAAAATAACCGTAAAGGCGGTACCAACAAACATCCAGATCAGGTTGTTGGTCCAGGCTTCAATCATAATGCGCTGCGTAAAAACGGCGGTGTAGTTATCCAGACCGACAAAATTATTGGAGTTGGCGTCAAAAAAGCTCAGGTACAATGTGCGGAAGGTCGGGATTGCCAGATACCAGGCGAGGATGACGACTGCCGGGCCAACAAAGACAAACGGCTGTAACCGGTTTGTCCATTCGCCGGGAAGCCGTTCAACAAACCAGTTGGTCACAAAATACAGGGCCGCTACACCACCGACGCCCCAGATGATGGCGGTAATGGCAATGATGCCGCGCGGCGCGCCGCTGTCCCGCAAAAAGATAAAACCGTAGTACAGCGCCAAAAAGGTTGCCAGAGGTACAAAAACCGATACTAAAATTCGCCCCAGTGTCGAACCGATAAAATCAAGGGCGAAATTGCTTTGGACTCTTTCTTGCTGCATGTTTTCACCCGTCAGTGATAAATGGATCCGGTGGACTTAAGAAGACAGGGCGACCTTGTGGCCGCCCTGCCTAATTTTTCAGGTCTTTAGGGTGTCAGTTAGACACAAACCCGGTTATTCCGTCGGCCAGGCCGCATCAATTTCGGCCAGCGCCGTGTCGAGATCAACCGTGCCGCTCACCCAGTCCGTCATGCCCTTCCAGAAGGAACCCGAACCAACCGCACCGGGCATAATGTCGGAACCGTCGAAGCGAACAGCAGTAGCTTCGCTCACCAATTGGGCGATACCACGTTCAATGTCGCTGCCGTACCAGTCCAACTGCGCGTCATTGTGGGGTGACAGCGCGCCGCCGCTCGCCAGCCAGGTCTTCAGCGATTCGCCGCGTGTGAAGAAGTCCAACACCGCGCGAACTTCAGGCCGATCCGTGAACATGGCGTAGATGTCACCGGCGACGAGGAACGGCTTGCCGTAGGCTTCGTCAATCGGGGGCAGATAGAAGAAGTCGTAGTCTTCACCGGCTACTGTGCCTTCGGGGAAGAAGCTGGTGATGAAATTGCCCTGCTTGTGCATGTAGCAGTCTGCCGGGTCATTGAACATCGGTACTGGGGCATCACCAAAGAAGGTGCTGGCAATAGCTTCGGTACCACCCAGGACGTAATTTTCCTTGAACCACACTTCGGCCAATACTTCGGCGGCATGTTTTACCACCGGATCGGTGAAGGGCAGGCGGTCTTCAGGAGTCGCCGGGAATGACCACTTGTCATAGTTTTCCAGCGAGGTCGTGCGCAGCATGAATTCTTCCATCCAGTCCGTCGCCGGCCAACCTGTCGCCGCGCCGGATTCGATGCCGACGCACCAGGGCGTGCCACCATCGGCAACGATTTGATCCGAGAGGGCGACGAGTTCTTCCCAGGTCTCAGGAATTTCGTAACCCGCTTCGTCAAAGGCTTTTTTGGGATACCATACCAGACTCTTGCCATTGTAACGTGCCCAGATGCCAGCCATGATCGCTTCGCCTTCGGGGCCAGGGATCATCGCCATATCCAGCCAGCTTTGGGTATAGTTGGTCTTGAGCCAATCCGCATTGAGAATTTTGCTGACATCCTGGACATACCCATCGGCCACAAAGCCCTTGAGCAGACCGGGCTGCGGGAAGTCAGCGATGTCCGGCGGCGCGCCGCCTTCAACCGAGGCGCGAATGGCGGCTTCGAATTCCTTCGAGCCGGTGTACTGAATGTCAATACCAGTCCACGCCTCAAATTCTTCAATTGAGGCATTAAACTTTACTTCGTCTTCATCGGTGAACGGGCCATTCATCGTGACCACCGTTCCTGCCAGCTCGCCCTTGCAAGCCGATTCGAGTTCGGGACTCATGTCAGTCCACAGGCCCTCAGGGCAGCCCGCAGCTTCTTGAGCCATGACGGTGAAGCTGACAGAAAGCAGCAGCACCATAACTAAAACGAGACCTAATTTCTTCATAACAATTGTCTCCTTTGTGAAGGTACAGGGTTAACTTATATCATTTTGAAAACCCAGACAAGTCCAATGATACCCGGTAGCTCGGAAAAAAACAAAAAAAGTTACGATCTTTGGGCATATTGAACAGGTAAAACGGCTTGGATGGTTAAAGATTGCACGATTAACTCAAGGGGCGACGGCGGGTATGCGCGGTAGATAAATCACAAAATCCACATAGATCGCATCGGGGTTTTCCAGGCAGTTTCCGGCGATGAGATCACCAATCGTGCTGCCGGTTTGTTCCGCCAGCAGGGACAAACTGTCACCGACTTCCACCGTGTAGGCTAACCAATCTGATGGTGTTGCCGGGCAGTCGGGATTAATCGGTGTGTTATCAGTGGGTGATTCGATGGGAACCAGCGGTTCGAGTGTTGGTGGTTGGGTCGGGGCCAGCGTTGGTGTGGGTGGGGTGGTCGTCAGATTACAGCCCGCCAGCATCAAAACGACGGTTAAAAACAGTGAAGTTTTTTTCATAACACGCCCTTTGCTCCACAGACTCGAATACCTCTATCGTAACATACTTGGGGTGATCTCGGCGATATTCGGGCGGTGGTGGGTTGGCTATAGGCTGTGACTTTTGGGAATTGTAAAATAGCATTTTCAAGTTGTAATAAAACGGCTTGTTTTTTAATCACGTCCGGCGAAATTTCGAAAGGTTCTTTATGTGCGGGTTTTTAAATAGGTTGACCATATGAATCAGTTACCTACTGAGAGTAATTATCGCTGGTATATCCTGATTTTAGGCGCTCTGACGGATGCCCTGGCCCTGGCGATGCCGTCCATGTGTATCTCGGTATTGTCGAAAGAGATTGCTACTGATCTGGGTTTAGACCTGGTGCAGGTCGGTTTTATCTGGGGCATTGGCGCTTTGCCCGGCATTGTAGCGACGTTGATGGGCGGTGTGGTTGGAGATCGTTTTGGCCCCAAACGGATTCTCATTATGGCGTGTTTTTTGTCCGGTCTGGCGGGCGCGCTGCGGGGATTGTCAACGAATTTTATCACATTGGCGGCGACTATTTTTCTTTTTGGCCTGCTGGCTCCTATTGTACCCATCAACGTTTTTAAAGCCTGCGGCCTCTGGTTCCCACCACATCAGCGGGGTCTGGCAAACGGCGTGATTTCTATGGGCATGGCGTTGGGGTTTATGCTGGGTTCGATGCTCAGCGCAACGTGGCTATCGCCGGTGTTGGGTGGGTGGCGTAATGTGCTGATCTTTTACGGCATCCTGGCAACGCTGCTGAGTATTCCCTGGTATTTTGCGCGAATGGCTCCACAAGCGGTAGCGGCTAAAGGACTGCCGCCGGTCTCCATGCGTAAAAATATTGCTTATGTGGCCCGCATTAAAAAACTATGGTTGTTGGGTTGGACTATCCTGGGGATTAGCGGTTGTATCCAGGGGATGTTGGGGTATTTGCCTTTATATCTGCGCGGTGCGGGGTGGCCGGAGGCCAGCGCAGATGGTGCGGCTTCGACTTTTCATCTGGTGAGCATGATTTGTGTGGTTCCGATTGCTTTGTTGTCGGATCGGTTGCGTACCCGAAAGAAAATTGTTCTCGTGGCCGGATTGATGATTATTGCCGGGATCGGCTGGTTATCGGTAGCGGCGGGCGGGACGGTTTGGGTCGCGGTTGTGCTGGCCGGAATGGTGCGCGATGGGTTTATGGCCGTTTTTGTGACGATGATTGTTGAGACTAAAGGAGTCGGGACTTTGTATGCGGGGACAGCAACCGGATTTGTGATGATTTTTTCGGGTATTGGCAACTTGTTCGCGCCGTCGCTTGGTAACAGTCTGGCCCAAGTAGCACCCGGTTTCCCCTTTGTTTTTTGGGCTGGATTGGCTCTGTTCGGTTATATGGGGCTGTGTTTAGCCAAAGAAGAAACTATCGTCCGGGAACCCATTGCGCAGCCGTCCCCGCAGGTTGGATAGCGGTATTAAACGGTAAACACCTCAATTTTGAGGATAAATAAAAAGGGGCGAGGTTGTCCTCGCCCCTGACGATCAAGAAGGGATACTACGGGGTGCGGTCA
>DATALK010000450.1:0-3336 GCA_036261085.1 Phototrophicaceae bacterium
TATCTTTCCGGCGCGCTTCCGGTTCAACGTGAATGATTCTGACTTTTCCGGCTTTCAGTTCCGCTTCGATCCAGGTGTTTTGGGGCGCATGAAGTTTAAAATGCACCTCCCAATTTTTCGGCCAGGCCGGGAATAGATAAATAGCAGCGCCATTCGTTTGCAGCAGCATTTCCTGTAAGCCGATCATGCCGGAACCGCCCCAGTTATGGTCGGGAACCCAATCAAAACCTGGCCCCCAGAAAGCCGAAAACCGGCGGCCTGAATCCTGCAATTTCAGGATAGCTAACCGCGCCGCTTCCTCGGTTAAACCCAGGCGCGCCGCAAAAATATTGTGCTGTTTCCAACTGCTGTGATCTTTAAATTTTTGAACATCAGGATCGTGCTGGTAGGTATTGACCGCCACTTCAAGCCCCGGTTTGCCAACACCATACAATCCCCAGGGATAAACCGGATACAATTGGGGCGTTTCGATATTGTTAACCCGTTCCCATAATTGGGCCGGAGCAATAGTTTGGTGGCCGTCACATTCCCGAAAACTCAGCGGGGGCAGCTTTTGCAAAAACCCCTGCCAGTGCTGCCGTTTATCGGCATTTAAATAATAATCCGGCAGCGCCAGCAGCCCTTCCGTCACCGTTTTTAACGCGGCAATGGTCGAAGTGGCGTTATAGGCCATCTTATAGGTTTCAGCACCCGACCCCGGATACAAAACCAGATGGCCGTTTTCATCCAGCGTTTTTGTCCCCCGTTTTTCGGCCAGATAGCGGTAATGTTCATCAAAAAAAGTCAGGCAGCTTTCAATCAACGGGATATAGTCGGCAATCTCCGCCTCGGCGTACTGGTGCAGTAACAACGCCATGTAGCCGAATTCCAGCACCGTGTCCCACAGGTATTCCAACCAGGCGTTGTACTGCATCCCCGGATCGTAACCGGCGGGGCGCGTCCAGCCATATTCACTGCAATTGGGCAGTCCAAAATTTTCGATCTGCTCCGTGAAACACGCGCCGTTATGTTCCCAATACACCTGACTGCGCAGCTCAGCATTTTTTAAAGTCCGCCGGTAAAAATCCAACTGCGGTTTTAGCAGCTCAAAATCGCCGGATTTAAACAGCGGAAAATACACCAGACGTTGGTTCTGGGCGGTGAAGATGCCGCCGCCCCAATTGCGGAAATCCGCATTAAACCGGCGCGTCGGGTCGGTGAATTGGGAATCATAGGTAAACAAGCCGCCATTAAATTTGGTGGGATACGTGCCGTAAGCATTGCAGCCCAGCATGTACCGGAAAAGCTGGTAATTGCGTCCGACCTGCCATTCAGGCGCGGCTTCAGCTTTATTTTCCGGGCCGATACAGATAAAACTCCGGCTCCAGTAGGTATGCCACCAGTTCCAGGTTTCGGTGCGGGCGATAGCGGCCCGCTTCTGGTATTCCGCGATCAGCGCGGCTAAAGCGGAATCCCACTCGGCCTGAGTCTCATATTGACCCGTATGTAAATAGATTTGCAGGGTGTGGGTTTCGGCGGGAGTTTTGCTGGTCAGTTTCCAACCCTGATAATCTGATACCAGATAGCGGCCCGCCGTGTTCCCGGCGACAGTAAAATAGTCCCCCATGAACTGGCCGCCAAAGGTCAGATTTTTTAACGGGTCAAACATTTCCGGCTTGACGGCTTCCATCTGCTGCTGCCGTACTGTAACATCAAAAACCGTTTCGCCGGTATTGCGATGATAAAACACCACCGCGTCACCCTGAAAACTAATTTCATCCTTTTTCGCTTTTAATCCGGCGGGCGGCGCCCATTTATAGGAATTACCAAAACTTTCCTCGTTTTCCAGCACCCGATCCGCAAAGCGCCAGTTTTCGTAAATGGCTTCAACCTTGATGGGCTGATTACTCGCCACTTCCACCTGAATCACGGGCGCAAAGACATCCACCCACAGGTGAACGGCGGCTGTGTGCGTTCCGTTCTGGCCGCTGATGGTGATACTCCCGGTTTCCAGGTCGAGTTCCTGCCGGAAAACCGCGCCCGTAAAAGCATTAGGGGAACATTTCAGGCGCACCCGCCCCAGTTTGGGCAGGGTGTTGTTTTCATCAAACACACCGCTGCGCGCGATGTAAAACAGGATGTCGCCGTTTTCGACCCAGACATTCAGGCCAATATCGCCGCCACCACATGGCATGGATTCGGCGGCATTCTGGCTTGGGCTGTCCCAAACCACATTGTATTGTTTGAGCGTTTGAAATGGAGTTACCACGATTCCTCACCCTGATAAAAAGCGTAGAAGGGGTTCATGCCATCCAACAATTAAATGAAGGGTGGCATAAACTGTTCTGGCTCATTTTAACCCCTCCCTAAATCCCTCCCCGTGTACGGAGAGGGACTTTAAAACCGACGGTATTCGGTTTTCTCCCCTTCGCCCTGAGGAGAAAGGGCTGGGGGTTGAGGGCAAAACCGCGATGAATTCGATTGATGCCCCGCCCTCCATTAAATACGATGTTTGCGCGCTCCTACGAAAATCGGACGTTCGTAGGGATACCCAACGACTTTATCACTCAACAGCGCTTGCCAGAATGCGCAAATCCAGCGGCGCGACCCGCATCTCGCCCGCGCACGTTTCGCCACTCAGGAGGTCGAGCCAGTCACCGGGTGGCGTAAAGGTTAGCGCTTCATCGGTATAGTTGAGCGCAAACCATAAACGCTCGTCCGCACCGACGCGCTGGTAAACATGGAGGCCAGGAGGTGTTTCACCCAGGCTGGCGACGCCCGTTTCCGCGCGCAGGTACGCGACCAGGGCCGCCAACCCCGCGCCCCGCAGCGATGTACCAATATAGATAACCCGGCCTTTACCAAAGCGGTGAGTGGTGATGGCGGGGAGACCGGCGCGCCAACCGCTGCCATAGGTTGCCAATACATCCGCCGTGATCGGGTGAATCTCGTCGGATAAGACCGAGGCTTCCGCCCCTTCCAGACCGGGAATAGTGGCGCTGCACAGCGGCACCGGCTCGTGCAGCGGCGAAAGATCGCTCACGCGGAGACCGGCGGCAGCCGCCAGCGGCCCAGGCCGAGGGGTATCAAAGCTCACGTTGTACTCGTCCACCACGCCGCTGGGCGCGGTCAGGCAGAGTGTGCCGCCGTTTTCCACAAAGGCGCACAGATTTTCGCCAATCGGACGATCCATACAAAACAGCCGGGGGGCAAAAACCAGCCGATAAGCGGACAAATCCTCGCGCGGGTCTAACGCATCGGTGGGCACATTCTGATCGCGCAGCGTATCATGGACGGCGATTACATCCTGGGCCGGGTCCCACTCCGGAATGCCCGTTCCAGCTTCAAGCGCCCACC